>JBGTKR010000508.1:0-16029 GCA_041744535.1 Pyrinomonadaceae bacterium | reverse complement strand
GGCGGTTTTTGGTCGAAGGTTTGCCCGAACCTTTGAGCCCGCGGGATTCGCATTGGCAGATTTTTGATAATTATATTGAAAATACAAGACTCAGACTGCGAAAAATCCGTGTTCCCGAAACGAAAAAATGGACGCGGGTTTTTGAACAGCGGGTTTTTTTTAATAACGGCAATTATTCAAATCTGAAACTTTCACAAATGTTTTTAAATGAAAAAGAATACAAAACCTTAGAACATTTTAAAGGCAGGGAAATCAGAAAAAACCGCTATTTTTTGCAGTTTAACGAAAAACAAATCGCGTTTGATATTTTCTTAGGGGAACTTTGGGGTTTAAATATCGGTTTGATCGAATTTGAAAATAAAGAGGAATGCACAAAATTTAAACTTCCTGAATTTTCACTCATCGAAGTTACGAACAATGACTTTTTTTTAGGAGAACATTTGGTAGGAAAAACATTCGCAGATATTCAAAAAGAAGCGGTTAAGAAAGCAGAAAGTAAAAAGTAAAAAACAAGAAAAAGCATAATTTCTTCATCTCTTATTTTGCCTTTTCACTTTTCACTTTTTACTTAATTTACTGTTCTCGCGGTTTCATCGGGACGTAACGCTCGACGGATTCCAGTATTTGCAGATAAATTTTTGTTTCGCGTGGAATCAAACTTGTCCAACCCGCACCGCCGCGGCGTATGTAAAGCGGCAATCTGTTGGGATTTGAATTATATCCGGCAGACATTAATTGTTCCTGCGTGGCAAATCCGTTCTGCATTGCGTTAAAAACCGTGTCGCTGGCGATCAGTTCGTTCCAGGTCATTTGCATATAAAGCAGCATCGCTTTAGAAGCGTTCAAATGATCTCTCATACCGCTGACAAAATCCGGTGTTAAGCCGACCTGATAATATCTCGAACGGATCATACGATAAGTTGCGGGAATCATCTGCACCATTCCGCCCGCTCCGGCACTGCTGACCGAATAACGGTAGGTTTGACCTTGATTTAAGGCATAAAGCGTATAAACATCGTTGTAAATTTTCGGATGAAATTCGGTGCGGAAACGATAATGGTCAACGTGTTCAACCAACGCAAGTTTTTCGGCAATATCAACGACCTTCGGTTGTATAAAAATTCCTTTTTCACGCAGATCGGCACGAGCCGCATCCAAAATACTGCGGATATACAGCCTTCCGGCATTGACGGTTTCGGGAGTTACGATGCCGGGATGCGTCGAAATATAATAGGACATTTCGACAAAACGCCCGTATTTTTCAATCGGATACTGCACCAAAAGCGGTTGTTGAGCCTGATTGTAAATGTCGAAAATAATTATCGGCGTATTTACGCCGTTGCCTTTGATCGTTTGAACTCTGACGGTATGTCCGCTCTCGCTTCGCTTTAAGAACTGCACTCCGTTTGCCAGAAAATCTTCCTTCGGCATAATCACATAATCAATTTCCTGCTGACGATAATCGTAGAAAGCGATACGCACAATGTCGGTTGTCTGGCTTTCGTCAAGTGAAGAAATCCGCAGTGGTTTGATCTGCATCTGTCTTTTTGCTTCGGCAATTTTGCTTAGGACTTCGCCGTATCTGAATGATCTTCTTTGAACTGTTGCGTCAGGAGTATTATCATAGTTCGGTTGAGGTATTTCCGCCGTTTGCGGAATATACGGCGACGGCGACGGCAAAGTATTTGTAACTACAACGATCCTTTTTGGTGTAGGCGTTGGATTTGGTATGCTGTCCTGAGCGAAAATCGCGGACGGCACAAAAATAGATGTTAAAAGTGCATATAAAAATAATCTGTTATTCATAAAAATTTACTACCGGAGAGTTGAATTTATTGATTGAAATCCTCTGAAAAAGAATTTGTTCGAGGCGGTAATTTTAGTTCCGCTTACAATTTATGATTCACTAAAATTATAAAAGGTTGGTAAATTGTATTTGAGCAAATTATACAATCTACAATCAATTATTATGGATATTTTAAAGTATCGGTCAAGGTTTTACCGACAATATAAGAAAAAAAAGTCTGAATAAAGATTACTATAAGAAAAAATTATCTCAAAATATAAAATTAAATTATGAAAAAACTTTTTGGAACTGACGGAATACGCGGGGAAGCAGGAAAGTTTCCGTTGGATGAGAAAACAGTAGAAATTATCGGAAGTTCGCTGGCAAGACAAGTTAGTAAAATTACGGGAGAAGCAGCGAATTTTGTAACGGGCAGGGACACGCGGGAGTCGGGCGAATGGATCGAAAAGGCTTTTTGCCAGGGCGTAAAAAGTGAAAATGCCAACTGCGTTTCGGCGGGAGTTATCACGACTCCCGGAATCGCTTTTCTGACGAATGCGGAAAATTTCGATGCCGGGATCGTGATAAGTGCCTCGCACAATCCGTTTGAAGACAACGGTATAAAAATCTTTTCGCCGACGGGTAAAAAGATCAGCCGGGAAACGGAAATGCAGATCGAGAAAGATATTCACGAAACAGTTAGCAGTCAGCAGTCAGCAGTTAGCAGTCAGCAGTTAGAAAATAATTCTAAAGTTTCTGAATATCAGGAGAAATATTTGGAGCATTTGGCGAATGAGTTTGAGGATTTGTCGCTTGCGGGATTAAAGATCGTTATTGATTGTGCAAACGGGGCGGCTTCAAATCTTGCACCGAAACTTTTTGAAAACTTCGGAGCGGAAGTTGTCGCAATTTTTGATAAACCCGACGGCAAAAATATTAATAAAGACTGCGGTTCGCTTCATCTTGATAAATTGCAGGCGAAGGTTCTGGAACAAAAGGCGGATTTCGGAGTTGCGTTTGACGGCGATGCGGACCGCTCGCTGTTTGTGGATGAAAAGGGAAATTTAGCGGACGGCGACGCGACGCTTTGGATTATGGCTCAATATCTGCAAAATGAGGGAAAATTAAATAATGATATGGTCGTCGCAACCGTGATGAGCAATCTCGGTTTGGAAGTCGCCTTAAAATCAAAAAACATAAAATTATTACGAACCGCGGTCGGCGATAAATATGTTTTGCAGGAACTCTTAAAAACAAATTCTTCCATCGGCGGCGAACAATCGGGACACATCATTTTCCCGAACCGCTCGCTCGTCGGCGACGGAATGCAGACCGCACTTTATTTGCTCGAAGCCCTGCAAAAAAACGGCAAAACTTTATCGGAAATGAGAAACGGTTTCACCCAATTTCCGCAGATTCTCGTAAACGTCCGCGTTAAAGAAAAGCGTCCGTTTGAAGACGTTCCCGAAATTACAAAGGAGTCTTCGGCAGTCGAAAATGAACTCGGCGAAACCGGCAGACTTTTGCTGCGTTATTCGGGGACAGAAAATTTAGCCAGAGTTATGATAGAAGGAAAAGACCAAACCGGGATCGAAACTCAGGCACAAAGAATTGCTAATATGATTAAAAAAACTTTAGGATGAAATTTGATGCACCGAATAAGGAAAAATGCTTTTCTTTATAATCCATAAATATTTAATAATAGAAGGAATACAAACTCAAAAAAAATTTAATTTTTACGCATCCTTTTTACTGCAAAATAGATTTTGAAAATAAAAAACGGTGATGAACAACTTGAAATTATCAATTGTAAGTTGTATATTAAAAAACAATCGAAACATTAGGTATATCCTATGTTTCTAGTGGTAACTGGGGTGAGGACAGTTACTGCAAATTGGCAGGTGCGGTACACTTCCACGTTGCTTCATCTGCCCCCTAACTCAAAACATTAAAAAGAAAAAGCCGTAAGCGAACTCGAAACTTACGGCTTTTTCTTTATTCTACAGATATGGAAAAAAGAAACGTCGAAATAATTTTAAAAGAGAATCCGCATAAATATAAAGTTGAAGTCGGCAATAATTTATTAAATATTTGCGGTGTTTGGGCGAAAAATGTTCTGGCTGAAAATACCCGAAAAGTTATTTTGATTTCAAACAAAAAGGTTTTCGGTTTATACGGCGGGGAAGTTTGCAGAAGTTTTAAAGTCAATGGTTTTGAGGTCGTTAAATTTCTGATCGGCGACGGCGAAGAATATAAAAGTTTTCAGACGCTTCGGGAAACTCTGGAATTTTTCGGCAAGAATGAATTGAAAAGAAGCGATGCCGTCATCGCATTGGGCGGCGGAGTGGTCGGGGATTTAGCCGGATTTGCCGCTTCGGTTTATTTACGCGGAGTTTCATTTTTGCAGATTCCGACGACGCTTCTGGCGATGATTGATTCTTCGGTCGGCGGCAAAACTGCTGTCAATACCGAATTCGGCAAAAATTTGGTCGGTTCGTTTTATCAGCCGAAAGGCGTTTTAATTGACATTAAAACCCTGCAAACTCTCGAACACAGGGAATTAATCGCCGGATTTTGCGAAGCGATCAAGCAAGGGGCAATCGGAAGCAGAGAATTATTTGATAAAACTTCCGAATTTTTAACCGAATTTCCGCTTAAAGTTTTTGTTAAGAACTTGACTGACGAAAGATTTACGGTAAATCTCACGAATTTATTAGTTTCACAGATCAGTTTTAAAGCCGGGATCGTAATGCAGGATGAACGCGAATCCTCCGCAAGACAAGACGCTAAGTCCCGTAAAATCTTAAACTTCGGACACACGACCGCCCACGCTTTGGAAAAAGTTACCGATTATAAATACTTTAAACACGGCGAAGCCGTCGGTTATGGAATCTTGGCGGCGGCGGAAATATCAAAAAGACTTGATATTTGTGATGAAAATAGTGTAAACTCCTTAAACAATGTTGTTGGTTTATTGGGAAGCCTTCCCGATGCCGGCGATTTGGAGATTGACAAAATTCTGCAAGCCTTGGTTTATGACAAAAAATCAATTGACGATTCGATTCAATGGATTTTATTAGAAACTATCGGCACACCCAAAATCATAAAAAGCCGGAATATCCCGCAGTCGGTCATCAGAGAATCTCTCACAAAAGTTTTAAAAGGATAAATAGACACTCCGTGAAGTTTAGTTTCAGACAAGGAGTTTTCCGTATGAATCATCTTTCAGAAAAACAAACAAAAAAAAGCGAAAGAGGAAGTGCAGGCATCAAACTTTTGTTGGTGCTGGTTGTTTTGGTATTGGTCGCAAATGCCGGTTATCATTATATTCCGACTGCATATCAAGGTGAAAATTTTAAGCAGGATATGAAAACGGCTGTTATTCAGGGTATTACAATGTCTTCGACTGCCGGAAAACCCGTTGATATTGTTAAAAAAAAATTAACTAATGCCGCCGCAAGCAATAAACTGCCTTTAGATGCTTATATAAATGTTGCAGAAAAAAACAACATCGTAACCGCCCGTGTTTTCTACGTGAAAAAAATTCCGTTTCTGCCATTTGGAATATATGATTACGATTATGTTTTCGACCACACCGCAACGCCAAATGGATTTTTGACCGAATAAAATTAAATTGCAGCAAGATTTTCGCGGACTTTGGCAGGTTGAATTTGAATAAGAGATTCGGGTGCATCGGCTAACCAAGTCGAAGGGCAAACTCCGCAGGTCGTGCATTTTTCAACTGCCGGACAAGGTTTTGAAGACAGAGATTCGTGAGCCTTTTCGTGTTCGGTTTTTAAGAAATCAAACGACAAACCCGAATCCACAATTGACCACGGCAAAAATTCATCATAACCGCGATCCCGGCTTGTGTAGAATGCAGGATCAATTCCGGTTTCACGCAGAGCCGATTTTATATTGCCGTTCATTCGTGCGGCGGATTCGATGACTTTGGAAATTCGACGGTCGCCCGATGAAAATAACGCTTGTTCGTGGGCAATTCTTGCCGACATAAAACGAACTTCAACATTCGGGATTTTTGATAAACCTTTTGAAACGTATTTGATTTTTCGTTTCAAATCGCTCTCGCTGCAAATCGCATCCCATTGCAGAGGCGTGTTGGGTTTCGGCACAAATCCGTTAAGGCTCGGAATAATTTTTCCGGCATATCCGAATTCCTTTCCGGCTTCGAGCATTCTGTCTTTGATTCGCTCGACGAGAACGAACATTTCGTCCAAATCTTCCTGAGTTTCGGTCGGAAGTCCGACCATCATATAAAGTTTTATCGTCAGCATTCCGCGGTCAAAAACCGCACCGCAAATGTCAACAATTTCATCATTCGTTAAGTTTTTATTAATAACGCGGCGAAGTCTATCCGAACCAGTTTCGGGAGCGACGGCAATTTGTTGGTCTTTTGATTCGACGAGTGCATCGAGCAGTTCGTCGGAAATTTGGTCTAAACGCAGAGACGAAACGGAAATACGATAATCCATCGCCCGTAGTTCTTTTAAAATTGTAGAAATTTCGGGATGATCGCAAACCGCAGTTGAAACCAAACCGATCTTATTTGTCTTTGAACGCCATTCTTTTGCCTTCGCTAAAATATCTTTTGCGGGAACGACTCTCGGCGGATAATAATTGTATCCAGCCCAGCAAAAACGGCATCCCTGCGAACAGCCGCGTGAAATCTCAACCAATAATCTGTCGCCCATTTCCGCTTCCGGCGACCAAACGGATGTCGAAGGACAGAAAATATCCTGATTCACCAAAAATTCCGCAAGTTCGGTTTCGCCGCGTTTTAATGCACGCCGCAAAGTTCCTTCTTTGGGATTTATCGCCGACAAAGTTCGTCCGACTCTTTTGGGAACGCCTTCTTCTTTTGGAATATAATCGAAAACCGTTCCGTCATCATTATAGATCACATCGTAAAGCGTCGGAATATAGAATCCGCGTCCGAATTTTGCAAGATTTAATAAAATCTCATCCTTCGTTCCGCCTTCCAAGATCGTATCAATCAATTGAAAAGCGAGAACTTCGCCTTCGCCGACGGCAATAATATCGGTAAAATCCGCAATCGGTTCGGGATTCAAAAATGAAGCCGCACCGCCCATAACGACCAGCGGATGAAAATGATTTCTGTCCTTTGACCAAACCGGAATCTGCGACATTTGCAGCATTTTCGCCATATTCAGATAATCCGTTTCAAACGAAATTGAAAAGGCGACAACATCAAAATCTCTGACGGGTGTTTGTGATTCTAAAGAAAGCAGAGGCGTGCGGGATTTTTCGTATTCTGTTTGTTCAAAACCATCGGGGAGAAAAACTCTTTCGCAGGAAACTTCGGGAATTTTATTGAAAAGTTCATACATCGTGTGCATTCCGAGATTCGCCATCCCGATAGAATGCGTATTTGGATAACACAACGCCACGCGGAGCTGTCCGCCGTGCGGATTGATAACGTAACCTTCTTCCAACGCGAGTTTTTTTTTGTAGCTTTCAATTATTTTTCTGCTCATATTAAATCTTTAATAATTTGGTTCTACTGAGAATTTAATGGAACTGCATCAAAAAGGCGGAAACCCGCGTGTCAACAAGGGTGCTGTTGGTAAATCAGCAAGTTTCTAATCAAACAGCACCCTCCATAACTGTCGGGTTTCCGCCTTGTTTCCACTAAATTCTCAGTAGAACCAATAATTTTATAACTTCGGACGAAAATTTGATACTTCTTTTAGATCAAATCGTTTTTGCAAAACTATTTTTCAAGTTTTTCCTTAGCTTCCGTTGCAAGAGCATCTTCGTGTTTGATGCCGACTCTCAAACGTCTGTAAATGCTCATCCATTGATTGGCAACCCAGGGGATAACAAAAATTGCGAGAATGTAGCCACGCCAATCGTCAATTAAAAGCTGAAATCCGGTCAGCAACAGGATTAAAAGCGTAACCCAATGGCTGAAACAATATTCACAGGTAAAGACATAAAAGAATTTTCGCTGCGGTAGATTTTCGCAATCTTCCGTTTTGTCCTGACAATAATCACGCCATTCGCGGAAAATTTCCTCCTGCGTAACCGTCCACGAAATGCTGGCGACGATCATCGAAAGTATAATAAGCCAAAAGATTTGTTCCGAAATAGACATTGTTTCAATAAAGCAAACAGCGATTTGCGACCTGAAAAATCAATCGCAAATCGCAAATCTAAAATCGCAAATTCCAACTACTCCTGCTTGCCTTCTAAAAATGCTTTCAAGCGTCTCGAACGTGAAGGATGACGGAGTTTTCGTAATGCTTTGGCTTCGATCTGGCGGATACGTTCACGAGTTACCGTGAAATGTTGCCCGACTTCTTCGAGCGTGTGTTCCGAACCCGTGTTGCCAAGTCCGAAACGCATTTTGATAACTTTTTCCTCACGCGGCGTTAGCGTTGCGAGAACTTCATCCGTAATTTCTCTCAAATTTGAAAATGTAACGGATTCCGCCGGATTTAATATAGATTTATCTTCAATAAAATCTCCGAGATGCGAATCTTCTTCTTCACCGATCGGTGTTTCGAGTGAGATCGGTTCTTGAGCGATTTTCAAAACTTTTCGCACTTTGGAAACCGGAATGTCCATTTTCTTGGCGATTTCCTCCGACGAAGGTTCGCGTCCGTATTCCTGAACCAAAGCCCGCGATGTGCGAATCAATTTGTTGATCGTTTCGATCATATGCACGGGAATTCTGATCGTTCTCGCTTGGTCGGCGATTGCCCGTGTGATCGCCTGACGAATCCACCAAGTTGCGTAGGTCGAAAATTTATAACCGCGTCGCCACTCGAATTTATCAACCGCTTTCATCAAACCGATGTTGCCTTCCTGAATCAGATCCAAGAACTGAAGCCCTCGATTCGTATATTTTTTAGCAATCGAAACAACGAGCCGTAAATTCGCTTCGACCAATTCACGTTTCGCAATTCCGGCGTTGTATTCGCCCTCTCTGATACTTTTGAGCGAACGCTTGATGCGGTGCGGTTTCAGATGATAATTTTCTTCGATTTCGATAAGTTTTTTCTGCTCGGCATTAATTTTTTCCTTTAATTCCTTTTTGCGGACGGGCTTCGGTTTTTTCTCGATCTCGCTTTCCGCTTTTTTAATTGTTCTTTCGATGCGGCGAATATTGCTTTCGACCTTGCTGATCGCCCCGACCATTCGCTGTTGAGCGTAGTTGGTCAGATCGAGATGTTTAATATCCTGAGCGATCTCGATGCGGATTCTTGCCAAATCCAGTTTAAGTTTGCGTAATTTTTTAGACGGCGTTTTGGATTTGCTCTTTTCGACCTTTTCCTTTTCCGACAGATATTGTTTAACGACTTTTATCGCCGCATTGTAATTTTTCTCGATGCTTTCGATGCCTTCCAGAGTCCAACGCAGATATTCTTCCGCTTTGTCTTCACCTTCTGCAACTTCGGCTTGTTCGGAAAAATTGACGATCTCGCGGATGCCGGAACTGCCCGCCTCCAAATCCTTGCCGATCTTTATCAGTTCCTCAACTGCGATCGGAGAACGGGCGATGGATTTTTCCGCCTTCATCTGTCCGCGTTCGATTCTCTGTGCGATGGAAACTTCACCTTCTCTTGTAAGAAGCGGAACGATTCCCATTTCGCGTAAATAAAGCCGCACCGGATCATTGGTTTTATCGAGTTTTCCGGCGGATAAGTCCAGATCATCGTCGTCATCGCCGTCTTCATCTTTGCTGTTCATTGCAACGTGAGCCGCCTGCGATAAAAGATGTGCGTCGGCATCGGCAACCGAAATTCCCGATGCTTCCAATCTGCCCAAAACTTCCTCAATATCATCCGGCGACATCATATCGTCGGGGATTTCCCTGTTTAGTTCGTCAAAGCTCAAAAACTGCTTTTTCTTGCCCATTCGCAAGAGGCGTTTTATAAGCTGCTCTTTCTCGTTCAATTCTTCTGCCATATTTTTAACAATTTTAATAAATTATTATGATTCAAAACCATCTATTATACGTTGTTTCCAAAATATACTTAAACGCTCAAATCAAATAAATTGTTTCAAACGAAATGAAAACAACGGAAAACGGAAAACGGATAATGGATAATCTAGGATTTTATAATTATCATTTAGTTCTCAGAATTAACATTTCCTTAATTTTCCATTATCCGTTTTCCGTTTTCCATTAATAATCCACTAATTTATCCTGCAAATTCCTTCGCATTCTTGCTAATTCAATTTGTTCATTGACAAGATTACCGAGCAATTCCGCATCTCCGACCTGTTCGGCAAACGCCAGTTCCTGACTTATCTCCAGAATCCGCCGCGAGATCGCCATCGAACGCAAAGTTGCCAGACAATTTTCCGCTTCTACCAAAACCACATCAATCGCTTCATCTTCTTCGCGTGGCGGTTCGCTCATCAGCAAGATCGGAATCGTATCCGCCGCTAAATCGTCTTCCTTTGAAAGTTCGATCAGATTCGCACTCGTAACTTCCAATTCATTTTCTTCCAGATAAAATAGTGCTTCAAAAATCGTTGCCAATGCCAGCGTTTCATAATCGGTTTCCTCGATCTGCGGCAGAATCTCTTTTCGCAAACCCGCGTCGTGAATCAACAATTCAAGCAACTGCTGTTCGGCAACCGTGATCTTTTTCGTGTTGCGTTTGATGACGAGTTTTTTGATCTCTTCAAAATTTGAACTGTTTTCCTCATAATCATTATTCGCATAACGCCGATTCGTCTGGATTTCCTTCCACAAATAATCTTCCATAACGCGGTCATTCATTTGAAAATAATGTAGTGCCTGTTTCAGAGTTTCGCGTTTTTCAACCGTATTTCTAACGGAAGCGATAACGGGCAAAACATCTTCAACCGCCGCCGCCTTCTGCTTCGGCAGAGCCATATTTCGCTCACGCACAATAGTTTCAAGAACAAACTGCAAATAAGGAATCGCGTGCTTTTTGTGCTGTTCTTTGTAAGCATCAAAACCGTTTTTGCGGACAAAATCATCGGGATCATTTCCATCCGGCAGAACCAAAACCTTTATCTCGAAATCCTGCGTCAAAAGTGTTTCAATCGCCCGTTTCGCCGCCTTCACGCCGGCATTGTCGCCGTCATAATTGACAACAACTTTCCTCGCCGACCTTCCCAGAAGTTTCGATTGATTCGCCGTAAAAGCAGTTCCCAAACTCGCCACACAATTTCGCACGCCGAACTGATAAAGTGCGATCAAATCCATATAACCTTCGACAAGAATCCCGTATTTCTGCCGCCGAATCTCATCCTTGTTCTGAAACAAACCGTAAAGATGTTCACCTTTAATATATGCGGGAGTTTCCGGCGAATTAAGATACTTCGGCTGTTCGTCGCCCAAACTCCTCGCCCCAAACGCTATCGGCTGACCGTTTATATCCAAAATCGGAAAAATAATCCGTCCGCGAAATCTGTCATAAACCGTATCTTTATCTTCATTGACCGAAACCAAACCGCTTTCACGAATCAACTTTTCCTCAAAACCTTTCTCCTTCAAAAGATTCAAGATCGTATCCCAAGAATCGGGAGCAAATCCAATCCGAAAAGTCTTGATCGTTTCCTCGTCAAGTTCACGATCTTCCAAATATTTCAACGCCGCCTTCGAAAGCGGATTATCGTCTTCCAGATGCTTTTCCCAAAATTCCAGAGCGATTTGATTTAGTTCAATAACCTTATCCGCAAGTTTTTTCTCTACCTCTTTTTTCTCTTTCCGCTTCTGATAAGTCCTATCATCCACCGGCTCAGGCAAAGGAATCCCCGATTTCTGTGCAACCGATTCAATTGCTTCGGGGAAATTCAACCCTTCAATTTCCATCAAAAAAGTAAACGCATTTCCGCCTTTCCCGCAGCCAAAACATTTATAAAAACCCTTATTCGCACTCACCGAAAAAGAAGGCGTTTTCTCCGAATGAAACGGACAACAACCCATCCAATTCGAGCCTTTTTTCTTGAGTTCAACAAAATCCCCGACGATCCGCACAATGTCGGCACGATTCTGAAGTTCATCTATAAAATGTTGCGGATATAGCACTTATGTAGTTTGTAAAATTTGTAGAAGTTCATCTGGAGCATAAACTTGGACGGAAGCATTTTTAAAGTCTTTCGCATTGCGTGTAACAATTGCATCGAGATTTTCAGCAACGGCGGATTCGTGCTGAACGGCATCTTCATAATCGGTAATCGGCGAAGTCAGAGCCGTTTGCAGAACTTTTGAATCCATCGGACAGACTTTGACCAATACCAACAAATCATCAATCGCTTGAATTATTTTCCGTCGCCCGATTTCCTTGCGTCCGACATAGAACATATTTATCGGCGTAATTCCGCAAATGTAAGCCTCGAATTCAGCGTTTGAACACCGTAGAAAAATATCGTCCGCTTCCGTAAAAAACGGTTGTCTTTGCAGGGCAAAATCCAAATTAACATCAGTATCAAGCAAGACTTTAATCATTTATATTTTTCCGCCAAACGCTCATAATAAATTTCCCGAACTTCCTCTTTTGTCATCGGCGGATTGTCCATCTTCAAAGCACCACGTAATCGCAGATAAGCAGCTTTTTTTTCTTTGGTCGAAAACTCCTTTTCTGTGCTTTCATTACTCCCATTTTCGGTATTTTCAAATTCCAAGTTTTGACTAAGTCTTTTAATTAATTCTTTTCGTTCCTGCAAGGGAAGTTCAAGGACTTCCCGATAAATTTCCTGTTGAGTCATTTTGTTAACCTCTCGATTTTTCTCACGCTAATTATATCACTATTGGAAAATTAAATAATCAGCACAATGTCGGCACTGGTTTTGCAGTTTATCTATAAAATGTTGCGGATATAGCATTTACTTCTCATAGAATTTCTCCACTACAAATGGACTGGTGGTAATTTTTGTGCCGACTTTGATCGGCTTGAATGACTTTTTTATCATCTCATCTTTCTTTTCATCCCATTCCCAATAGACAGCATTTTTTTCTTCATCCACGTTTCTTATAACTATTGCTTCAGAAGTTTTTCCCCCAACTTTTGTAATTTTTAAGGTTTGAGAATCTGCATCGCCCGTATCTAATATAATAAATTCCAAATCTTCTTTTACATTTTGCTTTAATCCCGCATCTATTTTTACAGGTGTTGCCGAATAGAATTCCGAATAGCCGTAAAACGGAAACAAATGATTTTCATTGTTATATTTTTTAATCTCGGTTTTCCCAACCGAAATGATTTCGGCATTTATCGGAGTTTTTAGAAATTTTTCAAAGTCTTTTGGTAAGACAAAATCTTCCTTACCTTTAGAATTTTTCAACCGTTTGCTTGCGAATGGCTCGGATTCCATCCAGTTTCTGTAAAAACCATTAAACTCACCAAACCCGCCGTAAAAATTTCCAAATCTTTCAGCTTCATCCTTCGGTATAAAATATTTTCCGCCATAAGCAGGAATCCAAATCTTCGGCATTGATTCAGGAAGAGTCGGGGGACATAAACTTGCGGTTTCGTATTCAGAAATAAAAGTTATTTCAAATTCTTTTACAGAAACTTTGCCGTAGCTGAAATAGCAAGGATGTGAAATATCGAAATATTGGATATAAATAAATCCTTTTTCCGGTGACCAACGAAGGAAATACCCTGACATATATCCGTATTGAAAATATGTTCCTGCAAACTGATTAAAACTTTTGTCTAAGCCCACTCCGATTTCGTCCCATTTCGACATCATTTTTAGAGCATCTTCTTTTTGGAGATGATAATTAAGCCAACGAGGTTTTCCGACCTTATTTTCCCAAAGCATCCAACTATTATCTGCTTGAGCGAAATTAGTTGAGAATGTTAATAAATTAATAAGAATAAGTAAGATTATAGATTTCATTATTAAATTCCATTACCGTTTTAGTTCAACTATTGTAGCACCATTTCCGCCTTCGTTTTGCGGGGCGAAGCCGAAGGTTGAAACGTGCGGATGTCCTTTTAAGAGTTGGTGGACGAAGTTTTTTAAAATCCCTGTGCCGAAGCCGTGGATGATGCGGACTTGCTGCATTTTAGAAACGTAGGAATCGTCGAGAAATCTGTCAATCTCGTCTTCGGCATCAAGAGTTGTTTTGCCGATCAGGTTTAGTTCAGATTGCACACCGCCGAGTTCGAGATCAATGTTTGATTGTTTGGCTTTGTTTTGTAAGTTTTCAAGACTGCCTTTGTTTGATTTTTCTTCAATCTCAACCGCTTGCAGATTGTCGAGTTTTTGCTTCATACGCATTGAGCCGACGAGAACTTCAGCATTTTTGCCGCTGATTTTTTCAACCTTGCCGATTGTGCCGAAGTTTTTGAGCAAGACTTTTGAACCGACTTCAACTGGTTTATTCGTCGTCTTCAGACTTCGGTCTTCGGTCTGTGGTTTTTGGTGCTTATTATTTGAAGTTTGAAATTTGGAATCTGAAATTCGCCCAATTGCCGCATCTCCGCTTTTTTGCGTTTCAGCTTCAAAATTTAACGCTTTACGTTTTAATGTTGCTTTATTTGCCTGTAAATCCTTTTCAAGTTTCTTGCGTTCCTTTTTATCTTTGATAGTTTTCAGGAATTCCTTTGATTGTTTATCAAAATCAACAATTATTTGATCTAATTCCGTTTCAAATTCGCGTCGGCGTTGATTTTCCTTCTTGCGAAAATCAATATCCAAACCCGCGTATTTTTCGGCGACGGCTTGGCGTTCTTCTTCTAAAGCGATTCTTAAATCTTCGGATTGTTTTGTTTCTTTTTGGAGTTTGTGCAGATAATCTTCGGCAACTTGGGCGGCAGCGTCTAAATTTTCGCGGGCTTTTTCGATAACGTCATCGCGTATGCCGAAGCGTCGTGCGATTTCCAAGCCCGAAGATGCTCCGGCGATTCCCGTTAAAAGTCTGTAAGTCGGCTGCAAAGTTTTTTCGTCAAATTCCACCGAAGCATTTATCACGTCCGCATCATTTGTCGCGTAAATTTTCAAACCTTTATAGTGCGTTGAAGCGATAACCTGAGCATCGTTGTTTCGAAAATAATCCACCACCGCCACACCCAACGCCGAACCTTCTTCGGGATCAGTTCCCGTGCCGACTTCATCGAGCAGAACGAGTGCGGGCGTGTTTAAGTTTTTCATCATCGAAGCAATGTTTGAAATA
Organism: Pyrinomonadaceae bacterium; assembly: GCA_041744535.1. Lineage (GTDB taxonomy): Bacteria > Acidobacteriota > Blastocatellia > Pyrinomonadales > Pyrinomonadaceae > Aridibacter. Next base: position 1,093 of record JBGTKR010000508.1, on the reverse strand, counting down.
TGCGAAGAAAACGTCGAAAGATTCGCCGAAAGCGATTGATTATCGCCGATGTCAGCAAGCACCGACGCATAAAAAGGAATTTTCGCCGATTTTGCCAGAACGGGTAAACCGGAAACCGCCATCAACGAAAGTAATCCCGCCGTTTTCAAAACAACAGTTTTTCCGCCCGCATTCGCACCCGAAATTATCATTACGGAATTCTTTTTAGATAATGAAAAACTTATCGGAATAATTTCTTGGTTTTGGTCTTCGGTCTTCGGTCTTTGCTCTTTGTCTTTTTCTTCCTTTGCTTCTTTGCGACTTTGCGGGAAACTATTTCTTAGATTCTCTTCAAGCAAAGGATGTCTTGCGTCTTTTAATTCAAGTGTTTCGTCATCTGAAATTTCGGGAACGATTGCATCAAATTTTTCGGCAAAAACGACTTTTGTTTTAACGAAGTCCAATTCCGCAACCGCTTCGACGGCAATTTCAACCGCCGGAAGATTTTCCCGAAGTTCTTCCGCCAGCGAAAATAAAATCCGTGCGATTTCATTTTCTTCTTTAGCTTTTAATTTCTGGAGTTCATTGTTTGCTTCAATAGATTCAAGCGGTTCGATAAAAATTGTCGCACCGGAAGACGAAGCCCCGTGAGCGACTCCGTTTATTTTGCCGGAAAAATCGGCTTTGACGGGGATCACAAAACGCTCATTTCGCACGGTTACAATTTCGTCCTGAATCGTATTGCTTTGTTTACGCATTAAATCTTCCAACGATTTTGTCAAACGCCCGCGTTGAGCATTTATTTCGCGTCGAAGTCTGGTCAATTCGGGCGAAGCGGAATCATCCAATTCGCCGCTTGGCAGAATTTTCTTGTTGATCTTTTCGGCGATTACAGATAAATCCTTCGGCAGATTTTCAACCATTTCCCAAAGCGTTGGAGCAATTTCTTTTTCATTGTTTATCGCACTTTTTGCAAATAACGCTTGCGATAAAAGCCTTGCAAGTTCACGCAAAATCGTTGGTTCGAGCGAAGAATTGCGAATCTTTAAAAGTGCAACGGCATCCGTCGGGTTAATCAGATCGGAAAATTGCCAAGTAATATCTGCATTTTTTA
>JBGTKR010000507.1:0-16037 GCA_041744535.1 Pyrinomonadaceae bacterium | reverse complement strand
AAGCAGAATCTCAAACAAATTCCGTCGAAGAAGTGTTTGAAGATTTTGCTGAATCGGAAACGGCGGAAGCGGTTGATTTTGATGAACAAAATCTTCAAGCGGAAGAATTTGTTTATGAAACAACCGAACCCGAAGAATTTTTCACGAATGAAGAAAGCGTAGAATATTCAGCTGAATATGAAAAGCCCGACTCGGATTTTTCCGCCGAACCGGAAGAATATTTTGCCGAACCGGAAACTCCGATTGCAATGCCTGAACAAGCGGAAATTGAAGTTTATGCCGAACCGGAATCTGACGAAACGGAATATTTATACCAAGAGAATGAACAGCCTGAAAATGCAGAATTTGCAGATGCCGCCGAAGAATCTTTTCAAAGTGAATCGGTGCAGGCGGAGGATTCCGAAGCATTTGAAGAATTTGAACAAAATCCCATTGGTGAACAATCCGCAAAACTTATGTCCTGCCCGTTTTGCAATGAAGCAAATGAACCGCAGTCGTTTGTTTGTAAGTGCTGTAATTCAGTTCTCAGTTTGTCCGACATCGAGTTGATGATCGTACACGATAAAGCCAACAGAGATATTGTCCAAGAAGCCGTCCGAAGAATGGAAGCCGAAAAGGAAAGCCGTGAATTTGATGCCGAAGAATTAAAATCTCTCGGAATCGGTTATTTAAATCTAAGGGATTTACGCAGGGGTTTTTCTTGCTTACAGGAAGCCGTCCGGTTAAACCCGGAAGGAGATGTTGTTTTAATTTCGCAGGTTGATGCTCTGGCGATTCGCATTGCAGAAATAGAACATCAGGAAGAAAACAAAAACTCCGAATCGAAATGTGCAAACATACTTGTCGTTGATGACAGCCCGACGGTTCGCAAACTCATTTCCAGCAAGTTGGAGAAATGCGGACACGAGGTAATTTGTGCGGTGGACGGAATGGACGCACTTGCTAAGATCGAGGAATCCGTTCCCGATCTGATCCTGCTCGATATTACGATGCCGCGAATGGACGGTTATCAGGTTTGTAAACAGATTCGCAGCAATGAAGCGACACAGAATATTCCGATCGTGATGATTTCGGGAAATGACGGATTTTTCGATAAAGTTCGCGGGAAAATGGCTGGCACGACAAATTATATTACGAAACCGTTCGGACCGGAAACCCTTATGAAAACGGTTAATGAATATATTCAATAATATAAATCGGGTTTTTGGTCTTTGGTTTTTGGTCTTTGGTCTTTGGAAAAACATAAAAACCGAAAACCTGAATAATTGATAAAAAACTTTCTCATCCTTCTACATTAAACCTCAATCCGCTTCGTGTTTTATTTAAGATGAAAGAATATAATCAGGAAAATATTTTCGAGTTTGAAACTCCTCCGCTCCCGGATTTGTCCGGTTATTCAAACTCTGTGTTCTCCGAAACGGAAAAACCTCGCAATGCAGACGAAAAATTTATTATTTTTACCTTGGCTGAAACTCAATATGCAGTTGCTTCAAACTCGGTTTCCGAAGTTATCCGCCAACTAAACTTAACGCCTGTGCATAATGTTCCCGAATGGTTTTTGGGAATTGCAAATTTACGCGGAGATATTATTTCCGTCGTTGATCTGCATATACTCTGGAAACAGGAAATTTCCACGCCCTACACAGCCAAGACAAAACTTATCGTGATGCGATGTAAAAACCCGGATTTTCTGGTCGCTTTTAAGGTTGATAAACTCTGCGAGGTCATTACTCTCTCAAATGAAGCTATTCAACCGCTGAAAGACAATTATTCATCATTTCTGAGCGGACAGGCAAAACATAAATCCGGCATTATTAATCTGCTTGATGTGAAAGAAATCCTCTGTTCTCTTAAAATTATTTAAATATCCTGTAAATCCGTTTTTCCCGGAGAAAATTATGGCTATAAAATCCGCTAACACTTTAAAAGGTAAAATTTTACTTGCCACCAGCGTGATGGCATTTTTTATTTGCACGTTCGGTCTTATTTCCTATCTGGTCGTTTCGCTTCTTATCAATGATGCTTTCTACGGTGTGTTTATCCCCTTTTTATTCTTAGGTTTTGCCGTAATGGTTTTCGGCGGCTGGCTTTCGAATGAAGTTGCGGGTCCGATTGAAAAAGTTACGCTTCTGGCGAAAAGCATCGAACGCGGAGCATCAAATTCTATGCCCAAAACTACCGGCTCTTATGAAACGGATCAGCTTTTGCAAACGCTTCACCGCAACAGTCAACAGACACAAAAAATCGTGATGTTGATGGATAAAGTTACCAGCGGAGAAATTGACATCGCACTTACTTCTCTGCAGGAATCCGACCGTTTAACGACATCCTTTCAAAAACTGCTCATAAAATTTTCCGAAGCGATCCACGCCAAAGAAGATTTGGCAAAACTTCAGGATTCACTAAACCAGATAAAACGCGAAATCGCCACCGTTAGAAACGGAAATCTGGATGTCGAGATAAAATCGGATTTTTTTCAAACGAAGGAAATTACCGAAACCTTTAAATATCTGATCGAACATTTGAATCAGATAATCAGCCAGTTCAAACAGGATTCGCAAAATACTCAAACATCGGCTTCGACGGTTGAAAAAACAATGAGCCGCATTATTCAACAGGATGAAAACAGAATTCTGGAAATGAATCAAGCCTCGATCGTGCTTAAACAAGTTCCGAATCTGATTAGGAAAATTTCCAATGATCTTTCCACCTCTGCCAATTCCGCCAAACAATCCATTGAAAAAGCCAAACTCGGAAACATTATCGCCCACGAAAACTCGAATGCCGTCGGCAAAGTCCGCAAGCAAATGCGTGAGGCTGCCAGAGGAATTCAAGGTTTAAATGAGCGTTCACAGGAAATCTCGAAAGTTGCCAAAACGGTTGAAGACTTGGCTCATCGGACAAATATGATCGCTCTGAACGCTTCGATTCAGGCAACCGAGATCGGGGGACAAGGACACGGTTTTGCATTGGTTGCCGAAGAATTTGAAAAACTCGCCGCCCGTGCGGACGGCACGAACCGTCAAATCTCGACGCTGAATAAATCAATCGCAGCGGAGATCGGCAAGGTTGAAAGTTCGCTTGAAGCGACGAGTGCGGAAGTTTCCAATCTTTCAAGATTTGCGATTGAAACGGCTAATATTTTGAGCGAATTGGAACGATACGTCGGGCAATTCTTAAACTTGCAGGAAAATCTTATTTTACATTCACAACAGCAATCCGACGAAACGGACGGAGCATTTCAAACATTCGTGAAATCAATCGGCGAAACCGAAATTACCGTTTCCGATTTGAAAGATTCCGCAGTAAGTATAAAAAATCTTTCAGACATAATGAGAAATCTTCAATTGATGATCTCCGAATACAGATTGCTATCGGATGAAGCCGAAGAATTTCAGCATGAAGAACCGGAATTTATAAATTTTACTCAGGAAAAAGAGCAAAACCCGATTCGGGACACGAAAGAAGAATTAACTCATACAGAAGAATCAAACGGAAATTACGAAGAATTCAAAGTTCAGGATTTTGCCTTTGAGGATTCCGTTTCTTTTGAATATGAAAATAAAACCCAAAATCCTGACGATGAAGAGCTTGAAGAACTTACAAACAACGAAAGTGTCGAAGAAGAACTTGATTTTATCGAACCGATTCCGGTTTCGGTAAACTCCGCAGAAAATACGGAGTTTGATGATCTGCAAATAGAGGCAACAAAGGTTTCTTACGATACTGCCGAACTTTCACTCGATTTTGATAAAAGTTCACACATACCGACTTACGAGGAGATTTAAACCGATATGTCTAAAAGTCCGATTTGGAATTTAATAATCAAAGCCCTGTCATTTTTAGCGATTACATTTTTGGTGTTAGGCACGGTTTTGGTCAATGCCGCTTTTCTGGGCTTACCGGAAAATAAATTTGCGGCGGTTCTTATTTTATGTGTTGCCGTAACTTTGTCCGTAATTTTGCTTGTTGTTGTCAATCTGAACAATCTCAAACTCAGCCGTGAACTGAGCGAGGCGGTATTTATCGCCGGGCAGCTTTCGCAAGGCGAATTGATTGACGACAGTTTGATCTCTCAAAATGAACTGAACTTTGCCTTAACCGATGTTTCGGAATATATGAAACAGACGGCAAATCTCGCCGATCAGATCGCCGCGGGTGATCTGTCAATCGTCGTCGTTCCGAAATCCGAGGCGGACGCTTTCGGTCAGGCATTTCAAAATATGACCGACCAGCTTCGTGAGATCGTTCAGACGCAGGAAAAACGCGACCGTCTGCAAAAATCAATTATGAAACTCCTCGATGAAGTTTCGGAAGTCGCCGCCGGAGATTTAACGGTGCAGGCGGAAGTTTCGCCGGAAATAACGGGAGCAATCGCCGAGGCGTTTAACTCGATGACCAAAGAATTACGCTCTTTAATTAAACAGGTCAAAGACGTTACATATCAGGTCAGCACTTCGGCAAATGCGATCAATGATACAACCGAACAACTTGCCCGCGGAAGTGAAGCACAGGCTTCGCAGATTTCGCTGACAACTTCAGCAATTTCCAGTATGGCTCTGCAAATTCAGGAAGTTTCCGCCAACGCCGCACTTTCCGCACAAGTTGCGGGCGATTCGCTGAATAACGCACGTTACGGCAGCAAAGCGGTTCAGGATAATATTAACGCGATGAACAGCATCCGCAAACAGGTTCAGGAAACCGCCAAACGAATAAAAAAACTCGGTGAACGCTCGCAGGAGATCAGCCAGATCGTGCAGTTGATTGACGATCTTTCGGAAAGAACGAGTTTGCTTGCTCTAAATGCTTCTTTGCAGGCATCAGCCGCCGGCGAATCGGGACGCGGTTTTGCATTCGTTGCCGAAGAAGTTGAACGGCTTGCCGAGCGTTCAAATCAATTAACCCAGCAGATCGCCGCACTTGCCCGCACGATTCAGGTTGAAACAAAGGTTGTCGTCGCCTCGATGGAAGAAACGATTCACGAAGTCGTCGTCGGTTCAACGCTGGCGGATAATGCCGGACAAGCACTGGTCGAGATCGAACAGGTTTCAACCCGTTTAGCCGAATTGATCCAGTCAATTTCCGAATCCGCCAAACAGCAAGCCCAATCTTCGGAAGATATTTCCAAAGCAATGACGAACATCTCGAAAGTTACCGAACTCGTCAATGTCGGTTCAAACCGTGCCGCCGATTCGGTTAAAAACCTCGTCGAATTATCCGATGACCTACGCGGAACAATCGCTCCCTTCAAACTCCCCGAAGACAGGAGAATTTTACCGCAAAACCAGTTAAATAATAAACAATGGACGATGAATAATGGATAATGTTTATCTATCATTTTTACCTCTCACTTTTCACCTCCCACTTTTCACCTAATTAAAATGGACTCTGAAATTATAAAAGAATTTATAGAAAAAGCGGAAAATTATCTGCCGACAATTCGCGGCGGGATACTTTTATGCAGTCGGCAGGAAGGCAAATGCAAGGACGAATTGACCGCTTCCATAAATGATCTGCATACAATCGGAGAGGCGGCGGCAAATATCGGCTTTGACGAAATAAGCAAAATCGCCGTCGAACTCGAACAAAATCTTAAAACCGTCGTTCAAAAAGAAGATGCCTTATCCGACACCGAGGCACGCGAATATCTGGATTTACTGGTTAAATTGGAAGCACTTATTTCCGGTTTGAAATTCGGGATGAACGAATTTGAATTTGATGCTTCAAGTCTTATCGAAAAATCTTTTGAAAATTTCGAATCAAATAAAATTACCAATGAGGAAGAATTAACGGAAGAAATTAAAGAAGACAGCTTTGAGGATTTCGGAGATTTTGAAATTGATGATGAGATGCTGGAAATTTTTGCAATGGAAGCCGAAGACCACCTGAAGAATATCGGGCTGAATCTCGAAATTTTAGAAAAGGATGTCAACAATCACGAAGCCCTGCTTGAAATCCGCCGCAGTTCGCACACGCTTAAAGGTTCAGCCGGAATTGTCGGTTTAAAACAACTTTCCGAATTAGCTCACCGTGTCGAAGACCTTTTGGATTATATTTCCGACAACGAAATTGACAGCAGCGAAGAGATATTTAATCTTTTGTTAGCCGCCACCGATTGTTTAAATAACATCACAAAGGGAGAAAAATCCCCGGAACTCAATAATAAACTCGGTAAACTTCACGAAAAATTCGATTATTTATTAAAGCATTTGAAAGGTAATGACGCGGTAAAAGAACCCGAAATATCAAAACCCGCCGAAACGATCACAAATAACTTCACACAAGAAAAACCGATCGAGCCGCCGGACAATCAAACATTACCATCTCCGATTCCGAACCGTTCAATCGTCCGTGTTTCGCTAGAAAAACTCGATGATCTGGTAAAATTAGTCAGCGAAATGGTTTTCAGCCGTTCTGTTTTTGAGCAGCGTTTATTTGAACTTGAAAAGCAGATCGAAGAACTTCACCTGACAACCCGTCGTTTGCAAAGTTCGACCGGAAAACTGGAAACTGATTTTGAGATCGGAACAATGGGAATTACTTCATTTTCTGCTTATGAAAATTTTCAACCGAACCGTTTGAATTCATTTGGTATAAATCCTGAAATCATTCTCGATAACGATGAATTCGACTCGCTCGAATTTGACCGCTACACGGATTTTCATCAAACGACACGCGAACTGCTTGAAGCCACCGGCGACACTTTTTCGATAAATTCCGAACTCGATAATTTGTATAGTTATCTCGAATTGCTTTTTGACAATCAGAAACATCTGATTGACGAAATGCAGGACAAACTTCTGAGTCTGCGGATGGTTACATTCGGGACGCTTGCCGCCCGTCTGCAACGCACCGTTCGCGTTACTGCCGAAGAAGAGGAAAAATTTGCCGAACTTTCAATTTCCGGCGAAAACATTGAAGTTGATACGCAAATTCTCGATTCTCTGGTCGAGCCGCTTCTGCATCTGCTGAGAAATGCCGTCGCTCACGGCATCGAACCGCCCGAAACACGCAGACTTTTGGGAAAAAATGAAAAAGGTCAAATTTCATTAAAAGTTTGTAATGAAGGAACTCACGTTATTTTAACCGTTTCGGACGACGGCGGCGGAATTTCCAAAACCGCTCTAAAGGAAAAGGCAGTTTCGCTCGGATTAATTTCAATTGAAGAAAGCGAAAAATTAACGGATGAAGAGGCACTTTTGCTGATCTTTCTGCCCGGTGTAACGACTGCCGAACAGATCAGTCAGGTTTCGGGTCGCGGCGTTGGAATGAATATCGTCAAAGCAAATGTTTCACGCCAGCAGGGAACGATTGCGATTGATTCGACGGCTCAGAAAGGCACAACATTTACAATTCGTATGCCGATGGCACTTGCCGTAACTCGTTCACTTCTGGTGCAAGCCGACGGTCAAAAATTTGCATTTCCGCTAAAACTCGTTAAACATATCAGCGAAATCTCCGCCGCCGCTCTCGAAAAAGCCTTGAGAGAGAAAACCATCCGGCTGGGTGATGTAGATTATTCGGTTTCCCACTTAAACGAACTGCTGGGTTTGCCCGTTACAAAAAACCTTTATGAAAATGACATACCGCTTTTGATCCTCGATACGATCAAAAAACCCTGTATTTTAATTGTTGACAAGATCATAAAACCCGAAGAGATAGTCATCAAACCGCTCGGCAATCCGCTCGAAGATTTACCCGATCTGTTCGGTGCAACGATCTTGGGCGACGGAAGCGTTGTCCCGGTTTTAGACTTAGCATACTTGCTCGATGAAAAAAAACCGAGATCAAAGGTCAAAAAACAATTCGTTCCCGAACCGCAAAAAACTCAGCTTAATATATTGATCGTTGATGATAGTCCGAGCGTCCGTCATCTGAATTCAAGATTGATTGCTAACCACGGCTGGAATCCGATTATTGCCAAAGACGGATTGGAGGCTTTGGCAATGTTACAATCTTCAAGCAATTTCCCGGACGTTATTCTAACCGATGTAGAAATGCCGCAAATGGACGGCTATGAACTGCTCGCTTCAATAAAACGCAGTAAAATCCTGCGTAAAATTCCAGTCGTAATGATAACCTCGCGTGCCGGAAACAAACATCGCCGGAAGGCTTTAGAATTGGGAGTTTCGGAATATCTGACAAAACCTTATGAGGATTTGAAATTGATCGAGATCATTAAAAGATTGTCTGATTAAAATTATTTTTTCGGCGGTTTGCTCGGACGAATTTCAACCTTGCTCGGCAGACTTCTTGATTCTTGTTTGAGTAAATCTAAAACTGTTTGAGCAATATCTTCGGGCTGTAGCTGCCAAGATTTTTCGTCGGACGGCTCATCATCGCCGAAATGCGTATTGACCGAACCGGGACAAATATAACTGACCTTTATATTATCGTGGCGAACTTCCTGCATCAGGGCTTCGGAAAATCCGTTCAAGCCGAATTTCGAAGCATTATAAGCCGCCATTTTCGGATGAGCATTTTGTCCGGCGAGAGATGAAATGTTAATTATGTAACCGCCGCCCTCACGTTCCTTTATTTTCGGAATCGCGTAATGGCAGGTGTAGAAAACTCCGAACAGATTTGTTTCAAGCGTTTGTCTGAATTTGTCCGGCGGCATTTCTTCAACCGTATCACCGATAAATCCGACTCCGGCATTATTTATCAAAATATCAACTCCGCCGAAAATCCTTTCGCATTCATCAAGCATCATTTTAACCTGCGTTTCGCTTCTGACATCGCAAATCTCACCGTCAACTTTGCCGAATCTGGAAAGATGCTCCAACGCACGTTTGATCTCGACCTTATCTCTTGCACAAATAAAAACCTTCGCACCGTTTTTAAGCAATGTTTCTGCTATTGCCTTCCCGATTCCCTTTGTTCCGCCCGTAATTACGGCAATTTTATTTTCTATATTCATTAACTGTATCCTTCCCTTTGATTGTTTAAAGTTATTAATTTTTCGACTTAAAATCCGCTAATTTTTCATCTTCCTGATAAACAAGTTTCGGAGATTTTTCTTTGGAAAGCCGTTTCCACAAAATTGTTACGCCGCCGTCATCGCTTTTTTTGACCACTCTGAAAATATATATCGAATCATTTCTTGTATCGTAATCAATCGCAATAAATTCACGCTCGTCTTCGGAAACTTTATCGGCATTTTTATCCCACATACGCGATGTCCATTCATCTTTATAATCATAAGCGATTGTGCGAAGGGCGTATGTCGTATTTTCTTCCATTTTCAGTTTGTTGGTTAAGAGCAGTCCATGTTGTTCTATTCCTTTGGAAATTTCCCTGTATTGTTCGCTAATTGTTTCACGTTCGGTTGCGGGAGCAAAACTTGTTAAAAAACTTAAACCGGGACTCTCCAACAAAACCGAATCCAAAGATTTATCTCCTAATGAAACCAAAATTCCCTGCGACAGCAAACTGCCGGTTACTAAATTATCTCCTTTAAAAGTCAGATCATACAGAATTTTGTTTGAGTAATTTTTTGATCTAAAAGAATATGTCCATAATCCGGGAACAAAATTTTTGCAATCTCCGTCAAGGCGAATAACATTTTTTGTTTCGCATTCAAAATCCGGTAACAGACGGAAAATTCCTGTGTTCGACTGTTTGAGAAAATTTTTGTATTTAAGTTTAAGGTTTTTATCAACTTCTGCTATTTTTTCTACTCTTTCCCTTTCTTCTTTTGATAATCTTTTGGTTTTAGGCAGAGATATTTCCTGACGGGAATTACCCAAACGCCTTAAATCACCCATTCTCTTACCTAAATTTTCATTACGGACTTGCTCAAGAGTTTTTGGCAAAGGTCTGCCGGTCGGCGTTTGAATGTCATCTTGACCAAAAATAATTTGAGCAACTGTCAAAATAAAAAAAACAGCTAAAAATTTTCTCATCTTTTTTTCTCCCTTGCTAATTTCGGTGCTTTCTTATCGGAAAGCTTTTTCCATAGAATAGTTACGCTTCCGTCCGGGTGTGTTCTGATTATTCTAAAAACCACGATCACATCCCGGCGTTTATCAAAATCGAGTTCATTATAAGTTACCCCCTGAACTGCCCGATACGATTTTCCCCTGTAAGCTATCGAACGCAACGCAAAAGTGGTGTTTTCCTTTGCATATAAGGCACGCCGATAAATAAATCCATCAAATACCACACCGTCACTTAGAATTCGGTCAACTTGTTTTGCCGTTTTAAAATCCGTCGAAGGTTTAAATTCCAACAGAAATTTCAAACCGCGGGTATTAAGAGCAATGTTCTCCAGAGGAACATCTCCGATATTTACCAGAATTCCGTGCAGATGATTGCCCGTCGCCTGAAAACTGTCATTGGTAAAAGTCAGATCGGCAAGACGCGGCAGACGGTAATTATCAATTCTAAACGAATAAGAAGAACCCGCACCCGGAAATTTATATTTTAAACATTCCGCCGAAGCGACGATGATTTTTGAATTTTCCGAACATCCCGCATCATTAATGAGTTTGGTCAATCCCGTCTTTGATTCTTTTAGAAAATGTGCATATTTCTGTAAATCCGCTTGATTCGGAGCAACTAATTTTAGTTCCTCCGCGATAGGTTTTCTGTAAAGCTGCGGTAAAAAATCCTGATCCGTATTCTGATTTTGATTAAAATTTATTGGAGTTACAACTTTAGAATCAGCAGCAGACTGCGGCTTTGCACTAATAGAATCAAAACCGAACAATAAAATGATGAGAATATAAACCGATCTTTTCAACCGCAACCTCCTACAATTTCTTCTTCAACACCTCATTTACAACCTGCGGATTTGCTGTTCCTTTTGAGGCTTTCATCACCTGCCCGACAAAAAATCCGAGCAGTTTTTCATTGCCGCCGCGAAATGCTTCGACCTGTGCGGGATTTTCAGCGATGACATCATCAACAAATTTCTCGATCTCCCCGACATCGGAGATTTGTTCTAATCCTTTTTCTTTGACGACTTCCAAAGCGGTTTTGCCGGAGTTGAACATTTCGATCAAAACATCTTTCGCCTGTTTTCCGCTTATTTTATCACTATCAATAAATTTTATGAGTTCCGCCAGATTCTCAGGTTTGACGGGCGAATCATTTGCCGTGTTGCCCGCGTTATTTAATTCACGCATCAATTCGACCAAAATCCAGTTTGCCGAGGCTTTCGGATTTCCCGATTCTTTTGCCGTAATTTCAAAAAATTCCGCCAAATCCTTTTCGGCAACAAGCTGCGAAGCGTCGTTAAAATTCAGTTCGTATTCACTTTGAAATCTGTCAAACATCACCGACGGCAATTCCGGCATTTCGTCTTTTGCGGTTTGAATAAATTCCGCCGAAACAGTCAGCGGCTGCAAATCGGGTTCGGGAAAATATCTGTAATCATCGGCGTTTTCCTTTGAACGCATCACACGGGTTTTATCATTTTTCTCATCCCAAAGCCGCGTTTCCTGTTGAACTCCGTCTTCGCTCGATTCGTGGGCGGCGATCTGTCGTTCGATCTCATAATCAATCGCTTTTTGCATAAATCGAACCGAATTCAAATTTTTAAGTTCGACCTTGTTTCTAAAACCGCTTTCGCCGATTTTTCTAACCGAAACATTTGCCTCGCAACGCAGATTTCCCTTTTCCATATCGGCATCCGAAGCACCAACCCATTGCAAAACGCGGCGGACGTGATTGACATAATCATACGCCTGCCACGATGTGCGAAAATCCGGCTCGGTTACGATTTCCGCCAACGGAGTTCCCGCCCGATTTAAATCTACGTAAGAATATTTATCAGTATCGGGCAAACCTTCGTGGACGTTTTTCCCCGCGTCTTCCTCAAGGTGCATCCGCGTAATTCCGATTTCCAGCGGCTGCCAATTCCTCGCGTGTCCGCCTTCGTCGCGTTCGGCGGTCAGAATTTTCAATTTCCCGTCCGAAGAAAAAGGCTTGTCATATTGTGAAATCTGATAACCTTTCGGCAGATCGGGATAAAAATAATTCTTCCGCGAAAAAACGGAAGTTTCATTAATATTTAACCCCAAAGCCAACGCCGCCTTCGCCGCAAACTCAACCACACGCTCATTTAAAACCGGCAAAGCCCCCGGCAAACCCAAACAAACCGGACAAGTATTCGCATTCGGCTCATCCCCAAAACTCGTAGCACAACCGCAAAAAATCTTCGTTTCCGTCGCAAGCTGTGCGTGTATTTCCATCCCAATTATCGCTTCCCAACCGTCTTTCATATTTTATATTTTAGCTTTTTGAAATAATGGCATTTTTTCTTGATCTCGTGATTTCGCAACTATGCAAGCCTTTGAATAATCGCCTTTTTGTATTATTGATGTATTGTCAATTTCTTTGATATTTTCCGGGACAACATAATATTTCTCCAATTCTTCCCAATCTTTATTTCTAATCGTAACGGCTTCTTTTAAGTGAAAACTTACCCAGATATTTTCAATTTTCGAGTTTGATTTTTCTTGCGACAATTTACTTTCGGCAATTTCCGCATACTCCTTATCAAATTCAAACCCGATAAATCTTCTCCCCAAACGCTTCGCCGCAATTGCAGTCGTTCCCGTGCCGGAGAACGGATCAAGCACAATATCATTTTCATCAGTCGCCATTAAAATTATCCTTTCCATAAAATGAATCGGCAATTGACAAGGGTGATCGTCCCGATATTTATTGTGTCTTATTCTGTGAATATCCGTCCAAACATCCGTAACTAAAGAGCCAAACGGATGTAACAAACCTTTTTTTCCGCCATAATCTTTATGCAAAAAACCGCATTTTCGACAACGCTTATGCGGATAGCGTATTTCGTAAAATTTGTTTTGTTTAGCATCTTTTGCGTAAAATAAAATTCCGTAATGATTAGGTTGTAAAGATTTTCCCATCGGGGCTGTCGGAGCATCCCAAGAAATCCAATGTTTAAAATCGGCAATCCGGTTTAAATAAGCAGAATAATAAGTCAGCCACTTCGGAATATTATGGACAAAAATCGAGCCTGTCGGTTTAGTAACACGCACCATTTCTTTTATCCACTTTTCGCACCATTTTAAGTATTCCTGCAACTCAAGACTGTCTTTTGTGCTGTTATATTTTTTCTTTAAATTAAACGGCGGATCAGCAAATGTAACGTCAACACTTTCGTCAGGAATTTCTTTAAATAATTCCAGACAATCGCCATTTGTAATTTTATTTATAAAAGAATCAATCATTCAAAACCTTCTCTATTATCAACCTTTCAAATCTTGCTATTTCGTCTTCACTAAACGTGAAAACATCTTCATAAGCCGCAACCATTCTTCTTAAATCATTTCTTCTGGCGTACCAACCGAGTCCATCAATAAAACCTATAAAAACAGCGTCGGGATAATGCTGCTTGAGGAGAAAATTTATTGCTATTTCAGTTTTAGATTTATCGCCTTGTCCCGAAGAAGTCGTAACAAGAAATGAACTTTCAACAACAACTTTCGGATTATCCTTATTCGGAATAATAAAATCCATTGTCCGTTTTGTGTCAAAGGCATTTGTTATCAGTTCCGCCAAATCTCCCGTCTGATATGAAACTTCCAATTTATTTAACAAATTTGCAATGACGGTTTCGGGATTGTTTCCGCTTTTACCCGAATATGAACCTTTTTCTTTATATCTGATAAGTGTATCAATCATACTCGAAGGCTCAAATTTAAGTTTTTCCAAACTCAACTTTTTCAACTCAAATAACGGCATAGTTTCAGCCAGAAATAACAAGGTTCCACCCTCGAAAAATAAATTTACAATCCCTTCCCGAAAATGATTACTATTTTTCAACAGTTTCTCAATTTTGCCGTTTGACCATTCTTTTATGGTTTCTAAATCTTCTTCGGGACACCATTTTTCTTTGAGAGTAAGTTTAGAAAGTTTTTCATTTTCAACAACACGAATTAAGGTTATCAAACGCTTTAAAGATTCATTGGAAAAACCCGTTAATGCCAACAATGCACGTAATCCGTTTTCATTTTCTAAAAGAAATTCGATAAAAATATCTTTATATTAAACCTTTTGTTTCGATTTCATTTTTGAGAAACAATAAAGATTCATTGAGTGTTTTCAAATATCCTTCATATTTTTCCTCAAACTCTCTGTCATAAAAATAAAATGTATTCTTCTCAATTACAGTTTGAAACTTTTCATCAATTGATTTAATCATAATCCGTGTGCGTGTATTTCCATTTTAATAATCGCTTCCCAACCGGCTTTCATATTTTATTTTTCTGTAAAAAAAATTGCTTATTTTTTGTAATAAATAAATTATACAACTATTCAATCATCACGTCATTTCTATTTTAAAACACAAATGCTCAAATAAAAAAAGGTCGAGTTACACACTCAACCTTTTTTACTTTTACCGATCATCTTAGAAAGTTAATTTCCGCCGATCCTGCGAATAACACCGACCCCCGGAAATACATTGCGGTTTCCGATACGGGTTTGAATTCTTTGCTGACGATTCAAACGCCTGTCGCCGCGAATCGCGGGACGGTTTGGATTATTTCTGACATTCGGCGAGATTCTGCCGAATCTGAAAACTACTCCGCCTCTGTAACGACTTCTGCGGTTGTTTCTGAATCCGTTATTGAAACCCCGTCCAGAAAATCCTTGTCCGAAAAATCCCGGGTAAACATAACCGGATGTTCCGTATTGACCATAATCTACAAAACTCGGATTCGGATAAGGATAATTATTTGCCGGAACGGAATTATCCTGTCCGTTATTCATCTGAATATATTGTCTTTCCAGATTCAGACGCTCCCGTTCCATCTGCATACTTTCTCTTGCCAATCTTTCCTCACGAAGTTTCTGCGACAATTCGGAACGTCTAATTCTGCTTTCCTCATCTTGTCTTTCCATTTCTTCGGGCGAAGGAAAACCCATTTCCCGATAATTTTGCCGTAAATCCCATTCCGCTTGCAGACGCTTTTGACGGAACTTTTCCAAAGTCGCATTTGTAACCGTCTTTGATTGTGCAAACGCAAAACTCGAAATTCCAAATACCAACGCCAAAACAAAAATCGCACGTTTTTTCATAATTCTTACCACCCTTGTTAAAATTTTCTGAAATTATAACATTTAATTTATGATGTAAGAAGTAAAAAATTGTTTGTAATCTAAATTTATACGAATCATAAGTAAAAACAAATATCCGAAACTCTTAACTCTTCTTGGCGAACTTTGCGACTTTGCGGGAAACTTTTTCTCCCGCAAAGTCGCAAAGGAGCAAAGAAAACACTTTGAAGTTAGCCGGAATTTTAACTCTTGATTCAAATTACACTTAAACATTTGAACTATCCGATCCGTTAAAAATTAACACCCAAACCGATTCGCCCCGTTCTGCCTTGCGTGCTAAAACCGTTTTCAAAATATTCGTTATCAAATATATTTTCAACCGTTCCGAAAATGTTGAATTTATATTTTTCTTTAACAGTTAAAAACGAATATCTTGCCGTCAGATCGCCGCGACGATTTCCATCGAATCGGTAAATTCTTGTCGAAAATATCGAATTGCTGAAGATCGGTGCGAGATAACTGCTGCTTGCGATAAAATCGAAATTTACCGCCAGACGTGTGCCGAAATTCTGTGTGGCGACAAATGTAAATTGATGTTCGGGAACGCCGAGAGTTTCGATAATTCCGCTGCCCGCAACTTGCGGTGAGCGTTGGTCGCTGCTCGTGTATGTATAAGACGCAAAAACATTTGTCGAATCGGTGGCTTTGATGTCGCCGCTAAATTCCGCCCCGCGTGAAATTCCGCCTTTCTGATTGATGTATCCGCCGAAAGGTCGTGTGGTTGTTCCGATGTTCGGCACGACATTTCCGAAACCGATTGTATCAATTAACTTTGTATAAAAATATGTCGCCGTAAGTTTTACTCGGTCTTTTGCCAAAATCTGATCAATTCCCGCATCAAAAGCAATCGAGCGTTCCGGTTCTAAATTAGGATCGCCTAAAGCTATAAAATTTTGCGAAAACGAACTGTAAAAAGTTCCGAGCCGTTCATAAAGCGA
>JBGTKR010000506.1:0-5742 GCA_041744535.1 Pyrinomonadaceae bacterium | reverse complement strand
CCGATAAATGCTCCGCCCTTCCAGACTTCGAATCTTGCTCCGACAGAACCCGAAAACCCCGTAAAATCCAATTCCGGCAAAGCCGTATTAACAGGTCTGTAACGATTCGTTTCAACTCTTCCGCCGAATTGCAGAGCGACTTTTTCAAAGCTCAATTCCTGCAAAGCAAACGCCGCAAAGTTATTTTGGCGAACTCTGCCTTCGACCAGTGATTCCGCACCGACGGTTAAAAATGAGCGTCTGTAACCGTCAATACCGAATTGTCCTGAAAGATTTTTATAATTTCTTTGTCTGAAAACACCCCGATATGAAAAAACGTCATTAAAAAAAGTCGTCGCAACTTCTTCAACGCCGTCTTCGGCTTCGATTTCTTCGTGCTGATAATCTGTAAAATCTATCGAAAGAGTTCCGCCCGTGATCGGAGAATTCAAATCACGAAACCCGCCGACAAAACGATAATTGTTGCGACGCATTCTTATATCAATTTCCTCATCGGGAATCGGCGGTAGTTGGTTGGCAAAAATTCTTTGCAGTTCGCCAATATTAAACTGACACCCCGAATCTTCGCCGCTGCAATCAATTCCGCCGTTGATTATGCTTAAAAGTTCGCGTGATTCAAAAAGCGGTGCGTAAGGAATTCCGTAGCGGCGGCGGTCAAGCGTCAGAGTCGTGCGGAAAAATCCTTTGTCGGCAAAATAACCGTAACTTCCCGAACCGCCGAAGGAACGTCCCGCCGAATTCGGGATTCTGCCGAGCGGAGTTTCAAAATCGCCTTCGCGGCTGAAATTCGTGTCGAAGTTAAAAAGGTTCTTCTTAAAACCGTATTCGACTCCGCCCGCTGCTCCGCCCTGCCGGTCAACCGTTCCGCCGAAGGTCGTAAAATATCCGCGAAAGCCTTCGTGGGCTTCGTTCTCGTCATCGGATACGGCGTTGACGACTCCGCCGATGGCGTTGCTTCCGTAAAGCAAAGTTGCCGGACCTTTGATAACTTCGAGTCTTTCCAGATTAAAAGGCGAAATGGGTTCTCCGTGATCGCCCGAAGTCGAACCGACCGAACCGAGTCTGATGCCGTCCTGCAAAACCAAAACTCTGTCGCCTTCAAAACCGCGAATCGAAGGACGCGAAGTTCCCGAACTGCCGAACGAACGGTTGCTGACACCCGCCTCATTTTCCAAAACATCGCCGATTCCGATGCTCGCATTCTTTGCAATACTCGTCGTGCCGACCGAATTTACCGACGAAAAAGATTCATAAACCGATTCTCCTTCACCCGTCGCCGTAACCGTAACTTCCGCATTCAAGGCTCTGATGCTGATTGCAAAATTAAGCGTCGCCGCACCGCCCGAAACCGTTACCGATTGTGCTTTATCGGCAAAACCTTCGATGTGCGTAACGACGGTATAAGTGCCATTCGGCAAATTTGTAAATTCATACCTGCCTGTTTGATCTGTTTCCGTGCTGCGTTTCAGACGGGTTATTTCAACTCTCACGCCGACCACCGCTTCGTTGTTGGTTTGAGTCGTAACCGTCCCGCTCAAAGTTCCCGTTTGAGCATAAATTGAAATTGAAATTGTAAATAAAATTGCCGTAATTGATATTATTTTTATAAATTTGTTCATCGTTATTGTTAAAAATTTTGGATTTGAATTTTAATCCCTAATAATACGCAGCTATTAAAGAATTCGTTAAAAGTTTTTAACAAACAGTCGAATTCGGGCAATGAGTGGTTCAAAGTTTCAAAAGTCTTTCCCGTAAAACTCTAGATTGCAGACGACTTGAAGAAATTTCCTGACCATTTTTGAGAGTGATTTGATAAGTTCCGCCCGGCATCGGCGAAACTTTTTCAAACATTTCGACGTTTGCCAAAGCACCGCGTGAGAGTCTGATAAATTTATCGGTTGGAAGTTTTGCTTCGACGTTTTTCAGCCGAAAGTTGATGATGTATTTCTCGTTTTTGTCGGTTGTAATATGAAGTAATTCGCCGTCGGCAATGATCGAAGCTATTTGCTCAACGGGAATCAACAAAATTTCATCACGATGTTTGACGGGAATTCTTTCGATCAATTCGCGTTTGTTTTCTTCGTAAATTTCAGCGGCTTGTTTTATTTTTTTCGATTCTATTTCACGAAAATCTTTTTGCTCCAATCTTTCGTGAACGCGATTTAAGGTTTCTCTAAGTCTTGCTTTTTCAATCGGCTTGAGCAGATAATCAACCGCATTTACTTCAAAAGCCTGAACCGCATATTCATCATAAGCCGTGATAAATGCAACCATCGGCATCTGATTTTTTCGCAAAAGTTTAACGACTTCCAACCCCGAAACTTCCGGCATTTGCAGATCGAGCAAAGCCAAATCCGGTTTTTCCGACTTTATCAATTCAATCGCCTCCGCCCCGTTTTCCGCCTCGCCGACAATCTCGACATCTTCAAAATCCAAAAGGATATTTTTCAAAAAATTCCTCGCAGGTCGTTCATCATCGGCAATAATTATGCGTAGTTTGTTCATAAAAAATGGTTCTACTGAGAATTTAATGGAACTGCATCAAAATTATAAATGGGCAATTAACAGTAGTTCACGAAAAAAAAGTAAATTTTTGACGAAAAAAGGCGGAAACCCGCGTGTCAACAAGGGTGCTGTTGGCAAATCAGCAAGTTTCTAATCAAACAGCACCCTCCATAACTGTCGGGTTTCCGCCTTTGGTTCCACTAAATTCTCAGTAGAACCTAAAAAATGGAATGTCGGCAAATCATTTTTTTATCATCTGCGATTTGACCGGAAATTCAATCGTTGCCGATGTTCCGTTAATTTCGTTTTCAAATTTTAATTTTGCTTTTCCCCCATAATAAGACTTTAGACGTTCTTTAATATTCTGCAAACCTATTCCGTTTGAATTTGCCGAACCGTTTTTGTTTTTGCCTGCTCCCGTGTCGAAAACTTTTAGATTTAAGAATACTTCATTGGCGTTGTTTTCAAGTTTTGCAGAAATTCTTACCGTTCCGCCGTTTTTATTTTCGGAGATTCCGTGTTTGACCGCGTTTTCGACCAGAGGCTGCAAAATCAAAGAGGGAACACGCAGTTTTCGCAAATCCTTCGGGACATCGAATTCGATTTGCAGACGTTCTTCAAACCTTGCCTTTTCAATGTCCAAATAATTTTCGATAAGTTTTAATTCTTCGTCCAAAGTATAAAATTCATTATTTGATCTTAAAACGCTCCGCAAAAGCTTTGTTAATTTCATTAAAGTTTGAGAAGCCGTTTCGGGTGCGGTGTTTATCAAATAGCCGATGGTCGTTAAAGCGTTAAATAAAAAATGCGGATTGATCTGCGAACGCAAGGCGGTTAATTGTGCTTCGGTAGTTAATTTTGTGTATTCTTTTTCGCGGATTTCCTGTTCAAATCTTTCATTAACGATCCGCAGAACATCAATTTTTCCAGCCGTCAGCAGCGAAACGGCTTCGAGCATTTCGACTTCTTCGGACAAAAGTTTTCTTCCGCCGACAAAGTTTTTCAGATGAATTTTATAAAACGGCGATTCATTTACGGGAATAAATATTTCCGCCTGTCGGGTTGTAAATTCAACCGTCGGTAAACTTACATTCGCGTCGGTTTTATAAACTTCCTTCCAAAAAGTTTGCCCGACGGTTAAAGCGTTGCCGATCTTTTTTGAAACATTATCCAAGATCAGTTCGATTGATTCGTGTTTCTCGATTTCCTGAGATATTTCCTTTTGCAGATTTTCATAACTGACTCTTTTTAACAAGATTTTATCAACCAGCCAGACGGAAAATTTATGCAAAAGCGGATAGATCAAAGCCGTTGCGATCCACAAAACGAGCAAAATCCCGATTGCCAAAGGATCATTTTCTTCGTGAGTTTTATGCAGGGAAATAAGCGGTTGTGCAATAAAAATATAGAGCGAAAAAGCACTTAGAGCTAATAAAAGCAACGACAAAGCTCGTTTTAAAAACAGATCGGCAAAGGCAAAACGATAATCCTGAATCAAAATCGCCAGAACCAGCGGAAGCGAAGATTGATGGGCGATCAGTTCGATCAGCCAGCTCGAATCTTCGGTTTTTGAACTCAGATGCAAAGCCGAAACGGCAAAGATCAGAAGTGCGGCGATCCATACGGTTTTGTTTTCGAGTTTTTGTCTGTAATTAAAAAATAATAATCCCGCGACAAGCGTGATCGAGCCGTATGTCAGGATTTGCAAAGCGAGATTTGAGGGAGCGTTTTCGTTTACAAAAGCATTCTGAAAATGCAGAATCGCCGCGAAAGTGCTTAAACAATAAGCCGTGATCGTTAAAATCCGCGAGTTTTTATTTTCATTTTCCGCCGAATGAACGACCACGGAAGGCAAAAAACCGAGTGCTGAATAAGAAATTGCAGCAAAAAAAGGTGAAGGCGGATTCTGCACAAAATCCTGTCGAATATGAGAAAAAAGTTCACCGGCATTCCATAAAATCCCCAAGATCGCCGTTAAAAGCAATAACAAATCTATCCTTGAATCTCTCTGCCGATGCCGCAAAACCATCGCCAAAAGTAATGTGTAAAGTGCGACTCCGACGATAAAACCTAAAGGATTGATAAGTGCTGTATTCATTTAATCCATCCGGCAATTGCGTAACAACGGTTATTGAATCAAATCCTCAAAATCTTCGATGGACGGCAGTTCCGATAAATCCTTCAAGCCGAATTGAATCATAAAATCCTTCGACGTGCCGTATTGCATCGGTTTTCCGACGGTTTCCTTACGACCTTTTGCCGTAATCAGGCGTTTATCGAGCAGGGTTTTGATCGAAGAAGCCGATTGCACGCCGCGAATTTCCATAATTTCGGGAACGGTTACGGGTTGTTTGTAAGCAATTACGGCAAGCGTTTCGAGCGATGCCAAGGACAATTTTGCCGACGGCTGAGTTTTTAAAAATTCCCGCACTTCTTCGTGAAAGTTCGTCCGTGTCGAAATCTGCCAGCCGCCGCCGATCTCCCGAATTTGCAAACCGCTTTCGCGTTCCTCGTATTCGGTTTGCAAATGCTCGAGTGCCGATTCTATTGTTTCCGCATCTTCCTGCAAAATTTTTATCAAAGTCCGCACGGGCAAAGGCTCATCCGCGACGAAGATCAATGCTTCGCAGACGGCGACGAGTTCGCTAATCGTTCTTCTCGGTTTTTCCGGTTTTTCATTCATTTCCGTAATTCGTAATTCGTAATTCGTAATTCGTTTTTTATAGTGCTTCCAAAATTATATCGCCGAAGGTTTTTTTCTGCATTAATCTGACGCTTTCGGTGCGGACGATCTCTAAAATGGCGATGAATGTTATGACCAATTCGTGTTTTGTTTTTATCCGTTTGAAAAGTTGAAGGACACTCAGCCTTTTATCTTTTTTCAAGCGTGATTTTATATTGTCAATCGTTTTCGCCAGAGAAATTTCCTCGCGTTCGATCTCCATTTTAATCTCTTCCTTGTGGCGTTCGATGATTGCTTGAAACTTCTCGAACAAGTCGAAAATCGTTGCGGAAACTTCCAGATTATTTTCGTCCGATTCGATAGTCCCGCGTGTAAAGATCGCCTGTTCGACCGTCGCCCGCGACCAGAGCATCTCGGCGGCATTTTTGAATTTTTGATGTTCGAGAAGTTGGTCAATTAATTCCTGCCGCGGGTCTTCGATCTCTTCTTCGCCTTCAACCGACGGTTCGTTTGGCAAAAGCATCCGCGATTTTATCTCGATCAAGGTCGCCGCC
>JBGTKR010000505.1:0-9829 GCA_041744535.1 Pyrinomonadaceae bacterium | reverse complement strand
GGAAAAGTTTCGGCTAAAGAGATTCATCAATTTCCTGAGAAAAGCGATAGAAAATGTGTATGGAACGGTCAGCGAAATAGAAATGCTAAACTGAAATCAGCTAAAATCGCTCAAATTTGGAACTACTGATAATGGATAATTCTTTATACCTGTTTGGTTTTACTAACCTGTTTAATTTTTTGGTTTTACTGAGAACTTAATGGGAAATACGAAGTTCGGGTTTGTGAACTTTGATTTTAATTTTGAAATTCTCAGTAGAACCAGTTTTTTTGCTCAAATTCTAATAAAATCTTATGCCGCAATTTTTTCATTTGTTTTTTCCCTTTCCTGTTTTGCTTTAGGAAATTGGATAACATTATTTTTCGCTTCCTTAACGAGCGGCTTACTTAATTTGTCCGCCAGCCAAAGCCGATAGACTTCCGCTTCTTCCGCTTTGCCCGTCCATCTCGCCCGGTTGAGCATCAGCATTCCCATTTCCAAGGCGTGATGCTGTCCGGCTCGGTCTTCTTCGCGGTCAAAATAGCGGTAAGTCCGCTCAAGAGTTCTGACGCTTCGGCGAGCCGTTTCGACATTTTTGAATCCGAGTTTTCCGACAAAGTGCTTTGAATAAACATTCATCGGATAAGCCGTCGAAGTGTATAGATCGAAATAATTATCAATCAAACCTTCCTTGTGCAGAACCGAACCGACATAACTCGGCTTTGCTCCCGAAACCGCCGCAATCGCTTCGATCTCGGTCGTGCCGGAATTATACAGCGAAAGAATCATATCCTTCTTGGTTTTTATATTTTCGTTTTCCTCTATTTTTACTGTTTTTAAGTTTGCTTTTGTAGTCATAATTTTCCCACCTCTCTGTTACTATTATACAGATGTTTCATCTATGAAACAAGTTGCCTATCAATGAAATAAAAGATAAAATTTATGCAATTTAAGTTATTGAAATAAAGGAGTTTAACTCCATCCTGAAAAATGTAGTAAAATAATATTTGTGATAACTTAAAATTCATTTTTAAACGAAAAAGGGGAAGAAAATATATGGCGGAAAAAGAGCCGAAATTTGACGTTGAAAAGGCAAAGGAAAGAATCGTCAAAGGCAAGCGTGAAAAATGGTGGCGAAGATTGGGGTCAAAGGAATCGGGATTTTGGTATAAGGATAAGGACGGCAGCAAGATCGAATCGGAGAAAAAACTTGCCCGAATCGAAAATCTGGTTATTCCGCCGGCTTGGGAATATGTGCGGATCTCGCCTTCGACACGCAGCGATCTGCAAGCCGTTGGAATGGATGAAAGCGGCAGAGTTCAGTATTTATACAGCGAAAGTTACCGCAAAAAACGCGAGCGGAAAAAGTTTGAAAAGATCGAAAGATTCGGCGAACATTTGCCGAATTTAAGAAAGGCGACGAATGAACATATCAAACTCGAAGGCTTCCCGCGTGAAAAGGTTCTGGCGGTAATGATGCGGCTTATAAATTCGCTTTATATGCGGATGGGTTCGGATGAAAGCGTTGAAAACTATAGGACTTACGGTATCACGACGCTCGGCAATAAACATCTTGAAATAAAGAAAAACGGCGAACTTATTTTTAATTTCGTCGGCAAGCATCACATCAAACACCGCAAAGTTTTAGTGGATGAAGAATTAGCCGAGATTTTGCAGGAACTTTTGAAAATCGGACACAAGAAAAAATTATTTGAATACCTGGATGAAAATAACAAACCGCGTCCGATCAAACCGACGCATATTAATCAATATATAAAAGATTCGACCGCTTCGGAATTTTCGGCAAAGG
The DNA here is from genome assembly GCA_041744535.1 of Pyrinomonadaceae bacterium. GTDB lineage: Bacteria > Acidobacteriota > Blastocatellia > Pyrinomonadales > Pyrinomonadaceae > Aridibacter. Next base: position 8,040 of record JBGTKR010000505.1, on the reverse strand, counting down.
ATTTCAGAACGTGGGGCGGAACTCTGCTGGCGGCTTTGGAATTAAGCGAAATCGGCTGTTGCGACGATGAAAAGGAAGTAAAGAAAAATGTCGTCGAAGCGGTTAAAAATGTTGCCGAGCATTTAGGAAATACTCCGGCTGTTTGCCGCGGCTCGTATATTCACCCCGTGATTATCGAATCTTATGAATCGGGAGTAACTTTGGAAGAATTCACACCGAAAACCAATAGAAAAATAAAAAAATTCGTAGAGATGAAACCGGAAGAAAAAGCACTTTTGAAATTACTTGGTAATGGAAAACGGAAAACGGAAAACGGATAATTTTTTCTAAATTCGTGTAACTTACTTACATTTCTTCACTATCTGTTATCCGTTTTCCATTATCCGTTATCCGTTATTTCCCCGTTTTCCATTACTTTCATTTTCTGAGAAGCACGACGGGCGATTGTTCGGCATCGCGGATTTTTGAGTAAAAATCTCTGACGATGTTATATTTTTCCGTCGGGACGACAATTCTGCTCGTTACCAATGAACGCTTGAAAATCAATTTTCCGTCCTTTATTTCGTAACTGGTCTGATAATTTCCGAAGGAAGTTTTCAGATCAACCGCATCCGGCATTTCGTCAACTTTAAAACCTTCCGGCAGATCGAAAACCGCCGTTTCATTAAATGAATTTGAATCTATCGAAACAGGATGACTTCTTGATTTTTCGGTCAGATAGATCGAGTTTGAACGATTGACGATGGCGGGTTTGAAGATCAGCAGGCGATTCTGCATAAGCTGCCCGTAAGCCGGAGCGGAAAATTCGACCTGCAAATCGAAACTTGCGTCCAAGTGATTATCTTCGGAAGTAAAATTGACGAGTTTGGCGGCAGTTGCTCCGCCGGTCAGCCATTGTTCGATCATCTTTTGATAATCGCCTTTGGAAAGTCTGCGGAAAATCGTGCGTTCATATCTGGAAGATTGTCCTCTGGTTTCCTCGTGAATTTTTCCCGTGATCGAACCGTTTTCCGTTAATTTAACTTCGACCTTTCTTTCCAGCGAATTATTTTCCGGCGGAGTCGTCGGCATTTCCAGCAAATCGCCTTTGTCGCCCGCCATTACGAGTGCATAACTGCCTTGCAAATAATCGGGCAGATCGCCGACCGGAGTCATATCATCGGTTGCGTCAAAAATTAAAAGTCTGCCGAGAGTTGCGTCTTCGATAACCGTCGGAGTTTGCGTTTCCTTACTGACTCTGACCGCGATGATGCAGTGATTAAATTGTCGCGGTGAAGCCCATTCCTTGCGGACATAAGTCGGATCGCCGGAAAAAATCGCCACCGGATATGCGTCAATTTTCAAAGCCTGAAGCATCGCCCGCATCAGCGTCGCTTTGTCCTTGCAGTCGCCGTAACCGCGAGCCATAACCAAATCCGAAGCACGCGGTTTATAACCGTTTCCGTAAGCAACTCCGATGTCTATCGAAATATACTGCAAATTCTGCACATACGTGCCGATGGCTTTGATCTTATCGAGTTCGGTTTTGGAATTCGCCGTCAATTCCCTTGCTTTTGCCGCAACTTCATCATTGACAACGACCTGCGGATCATAGAGTCCGCTTGACCATTTTGAAACATCCCGCCAACTGTCGAATGTGCGGTTGACCGCTTTGCCCGGATCAGCCGGAGTAAAATTAACCGCCATAAAAGGGGCAAGATTTTTAACCGAAGGCGACATCGGTTCGGGCGGGATCGGTGCGAGATTATTAAGCTGCCAAGTATAGCTCGAACCGTTGACGCTCGGTTTAACATCGGTGTGGTTGAAGGTTATACTCGAAGCCTTCCAGTTTGCCGGAAGATTCAAGATATAACGCGAACTGATCGTTGGAAGCCGACCTTGAAATTGCCATATATCCTGATAGAAAAGCGGCGGATTTTCCGTTTCGATGACATAGCCGAAAACATCGCCGACATTGACATCGTTTGAACCGTCTATAACTTTCAGACGACCTTCGTTATAAACATCGTCCGTGTCTGAGATCACGTCCAGAGTTTCCTTTTTGCCGTAGTCCTTGCTCGAACCGTTTGAATAAATTGTCCACGCTTCGATGTTGCGGACTTTTCCCGCACTGACAAAATAAAAGGCTCTTGCCAATGCAAAATTTCTGCCTTCGCGGTTCAAAATCTTCACGGCGTAGCGTTCAATCGTTATGATCTTTCCGCTTTCGTTAACAATCGTTTCCTGTTCGTCCCGCAAAACAACCGCCGGAACATCTTTTTCATAGGTCGGCGTATTCGTCGAAGCCGCTTGCTTCAACCACGCCGGCGGATCACCACCCAAGGCAAAAGCGGAAACAGATAACAAAACTACTAAACAAAAAGTATATAAAGAGCGAGAGAAATAATTCATAAAAACCTCCGGCTGAAATTCAGCTTTTGATCGGTAATACCGACATATTAAAACAAATTAAAGGCAGAAATCCGACAGTCATGTGAAGCCTGTGCTTATTTAGCATTTACTCTTTCGGAATAACTGATAACTGATAACTGATAACTGATAACTGATAACTGATAACTGATAACTGATCGGATAATTATCAGTCAGTTTCCTTTTTCAAAGTGATCGTGTGTTTATCCGCCGTTTGAAACAAATCAAATAAGTTCTTCAAAGGTGTATAATTACCGACTTTAAACAATACATTTCCGTTGTTACCGAAATAAAATTTGCGTTTGAAAACCAAAATATTATTGGCTTGATCTATTCCGATATTGATCCTCAATAAACTGATTTTGCTCGGGTCGGCAACTTCGGCAGGCGAATCCGCACTATCTAATGAAAATCCGTCCGGCAGTTTTATGATAACTTCGTCGTCTTCAGACCACGGATAGTTAAAATATATGTCATATTTTCTATCATTCGTGGCAAATACGGGTTCGACTCCGTGTTCAAAAAAACCGGGTTGGAAAAAGACTCGTTTTCCTGTTTTTTGTGCATAATTCGGGACTCGAATTTTGTATTTATGGATCAAAGGCAGACGATGATTATCCAGATTCGATATTGAAACATTGGAAACTTCGGCAGTACTCATACGGGATTTGATCTCGCTGATGATGTCTTCCTGACGTTTGTTTTCCGAATCGTCGTAGGATTCCATTCTCTTTGTAAAAGCCATCTGTCCCGTATATTCAATGCCGACATCGCCTTCCAGAGTTCCGTCTTCGAGCAACCGCAAGTTAGCCGTGCGTTTGGTGTTGGTTTTGTCAACATTGCTGAGCGGAGTCTGCACCCATTCTAATTGTTTTTCGCCAACCAATAAAGCCCAGACATCTTCCTCGTTCCAAGCCAGCATTCCTTCTGGCAGAAACTTTAATCCGGGATTGTAAAATTTCCATTTATCATTAACTTTGACGGCAATCGCTCCCGGATGGATAAAGTCTTCATTGGTCATATTCGGATCGAAAAACATTTCGCTGCGGTCGGCTAAAAATGCGATTCTGGCTTCCAATCCGAGAGAATGAGCCATCGCTCCGAAAAGCATATCTATAAACTGAGCGGAAGCCTGTTTTTTCTTTAAAACGTCATTCACAGATTTGATCTGCGGCAGATCGTCCCTTTCATCTTCCGTCAGAGTCGTATCGAATGAAATGTTTTTAATTTCCTTCTGGACAAAATCGTAGAGCATTTTAAGTTTCTCGTCATCATTTTTAGCTGAATCCGTAACTTGTTTTGCCGTATTCGTAATATTTTTGTCTTCATCGAGCATAAACTTTATCAAAGGTTTTCTCTCAGCCCCGTAAGCACCCCAAAAACTTGACGGATTGCCCGGATTTTTTACTACGAATGTAAAGGAATTAAAATTTGAGCCTGTGAAGGAAATATTTACGCCCTGCAAAAGCATCCACGGACGAACCATATCTTCGGGCGGCATTTGCGATTCTTCTTTGAAAGCCGGAACATTCGTGCGTTCAGCAAGGTAAAATCCCTTTTTGTCTTCAACAAATTTGGTGTCGTTAAAATTATATGACTGGAAACGGGGATTACTTTTCTTGTTATACGGTTTGTAGAAATAAGAAATTTTTTGAATCGGAATATCTCTCTGGAAAAGAAGTTTCATTCCGACCGCACCGGCATTTCTGATTATTTCCTGATATTGATATTCGACGATCACACCGGGTTCGATATTCGGAACGGCGAAGGATTTGGCTTTAATTCTGGTCTTATTGATCTTGACAATTTCCCTTTCAAAAATATCCTTATCAGCAATCATTATGATTGTTCCGTCGGGTTTGATTACTCTTGCCGCAACGCCCTTGATCTTCATTCCCTTCGTATAGGGAATATCGAATTTACTGTATTTTTCACGTCCGCGTTCGGTTAAAATTTTCACACGAACATAATGCTCAAGTGAAAGTTTCGAGTCGGAACTGTCATTGATCCTGACTTCCCAGAAAATAGCTTCGGCATCGGCATCCGCTTCAACCTTGCCTTTTTTCATAGCAAGTTCTTCAGGCGTAACGGGTCGCCAGTCATCTCCGGCGATGATTATTTGTGAAAAAACAAGTATTAAACACAGCGAAAAGAGCAAAGCGATTCGCTTATTTGTCGGGAAAGTCATATTAATTTTTACCTCTAAATTTAGATTTTGCCGCTTAAATGGAAAACGGATTAAGGGTTACGTTGAAAATTGAATTTAAGGGATTTACAATTTTCCGGGCTTTACATAAATGTTTTTCTATGCGGCAAATATCATACAATATTTATTAGCCCGGCACAATACTTTTTTGGAAAAGAACAAACCGATATTTTATGTTATAATTTCCGCAAATTCATTAGCTTTTAATAAAACTTTATAAAATTCAGGAGACAAATTCAAAAATGGCTGTAGATTACAGTAAAATTCAGGAACTTTTAGGCGATGAAGCCGAAACACTTCTTAATCATACTTCCGAAACAATTTCAAAGGAAAACATATATCTTCCGAGCGGCGATTTTGTTGATAAGGTTTGGATCGAATCGGACAGAAATCCGAATGTTCTGCGTTCATTGCAGACGCTTTTTGATAACGGCAGACTTAAAGGCACGGGTTATCTTTCGATTCTGCCCGTAGATCAGGGCATCGAACATTCGGCGGGAGCGAGTTTTGCACCGAATCCGAAACTTTTCGATCCGAAAAATATCGTCGAACTCGCTATCGAAGGCGGCTGCAATGCGGTTGCCTCGACCTACGGCGTTCTCGGTGCGGTTTCGCGGAAATACGCCCATAAAATTCCGTTTATCGTCAAAATTAATCACAACGAACTTCTAACTTATCCAAATAACTATGACCAGATTATGTTCGGCACAATCGAACAGGCTAAAAACTTAGGTGCGGTTGCCGTCGGTGCGACAATTTATTTCGGTTCGGAGGAATCTGATCGCCAAATTACGGAAGTTGCCGAAGCATTTGCTTACGCCCACGAACTCGGAATGGCGACGATTCTCTGGTGCTATCTGCGAAATTCCGCATTCAAAACCGAAGACGGCGACAAACACGCTTCGGCTGATCTGACCGGACAGGCAAATCATCTCGGCGTTACGATTCAAGCCGACATTATCAAACAAAAATTGCCGACGACCAACGGCGGTTATAACGCTTTAAATATGGAAAGCAGTTACGGCAAAACGAGTCCGAAAATTTACGATGAATTAACGACGGAAAATCCGATTGATCTCGTGCGTTATCAGGTTGCCAACAATTATATGGGACGCTGCGGTTTGATAAATTCGGGCGGCGAATCCAAAGGAAAAGGCGATTTGGCGGCGGCTGTCAGAACGGCGGTCATCAACAAACGCGGCGGCGGAACGGGACTTATTTCGGGACGCAAAGCATTTCAACGTCCAACCGATGAAGGCGTAGAATTACTTAATGCAATTCAAGATGTTTATTTAAGCGAAGAAATTACAGTGGCTTAAACCCACACAATAAATGTTAAACTTTCGGCAGTCATACATTCAATATCTGACTGCCTTTTTATTTTTTAAATCCAATAAACTTTTCTCATCGAATATAAATAATAAGACACAAGAAAATTTAATTTAGATTAAACAAGTTTGTCTTATAAATTTAAAATCTAAAAAGGATAGGGGAAGAAAAAAATTATGAAAAAATTACTATTATCAGTATTTACGTTAGTCTTGACATTTAGTTTTATCGGCGGTGCTTCGGCACAGGAAATGAAAAACGATAAGATGATGAAAAATGACAAGATGATGAAAAATGACAAAATGATGATGAAGGACAATCCGATGGTCGGCGGAGCAGCGATGTTTAGAAATAAAAATATCGTTGAAAACGCTGTGAACTCAAAGGATCATACGACATTAGTGGCGGCGGTCAAAGCAGCCGATCTGGTTGACACTTTAGCGAATGGAATGGCATTGACGGTTTTTGCACCGGAAAACAGTGCGTTTGCAAAACTGCCGGCTGGAACGGTTGAAATGCTTTTGAAACCTGAAAATAAAGAAATGCTGCAAAACATTCTGAAATATCACGTGATCGTCGGTAATCTTGATTCCGGTTTGATTATGAAAGCCATCGAACGCGGTAACGGAAAAGCAATGTTTATGACCGTTTCGGGTGATATGCTGACAATGATGATGGAAGGCGGTAAGTTGGTATTAATGGACGAAAAAGGCGGAAAATCAATGGTTACAATCGCGGATGTAAGACAATCGAACGGTTACATTCACAGTATTGATTCTGTTTTAATGCCTAACTAAATAACATTAAACTTTAAAATGAAGAAGCCGCAAGCATCAATGTTTGCGGCTTTTTTCATTTGTGAAAAAATACATATTATTTTTTCATCTCCAACATATTCATCGAATAGCTTTTAAAAATCGTTTCGATCCACGCATCCGTGTTGATAAATCCTGAACCTGCTTCTTTGAATTTTGCGGGAAATCCGGTTTTCTTAATATCTTCCAAAGATTTTCCGTCCTTCATTTGTTTGCGGACGATAAGCGTAGTTTCAACCAACATCGCATTATAATCCTTCAAATCGTCCATCGTCGAAACCGCCCCGTGTCCGGGAATTAATTTTGCGTCCGCCGGAATCATCTGAATCAGTTCGCCGATGTTTTTAAGCAGACCGTCAACACTTCCGCCGCTTTCAAGGTCAACAAACGGAAAACGTCCGGCAAAAAAATCATCGCCGAGATGCACGACATTTGATTTTGTAAAGAAAATTACGGTGTCGCCGTCCGTGTGTCCCCGCGGAAAATGAACGGCTTTGATTTCTTCGTCGTTAAAATAAATTGACAAACCTTCGCCGTATGTAATCATCGGCAGACCGACTTTCGGTGTCGGTTCTCGTTTTCCTCCGCGTGATTCCGTAACATTGAGCAATCTGTCGCGGACGTTTTTGTGAGCAATAATAATTCCATCTTGACCGAAAAGAATATTTCCGCCCGTGTGATCGCCGTGCCAATGCGTGTTGAAAATAAACTTCGGCGTGTCGCTTCCGAGTTTTTTAAGTTCCGCTTTTATTTGCAAAGCATCATCTGCAAACTGTGTATCAATCATCAAAATCCCATCTGAACCGTAAGACGTTCCGATATTTCCACCGCGTCCGAAGATCGTGTAAACATTACCGCGGACCTTTTCTACTTTAATTGTTTGTTTATTTTCCTTAATGTGCATTTTATCCTTAATAAAAGATATGTGTGCAAATGCCATTGTTACAAAAAGACTTAAAAACATAATAATAAATAGAATTTTTTTCATAGTTTCCCCTGCATTTTTTTTAATTTTGCCAATAATATCACAACAATTGCTATTTCAAATTTTAAATCTTGATTTATGCGACTTGCATATTAAAAATTTATTGAAAATAAAGATTTTCCAAGTAAGTAAAAGGAATTAAATAACCTGACCCACCAAATAAATTTAATTCTTAATCGGTGAAACCGATGATATATTTGTAGCCCACAACGCAAGTGGGAAAAGATAATCACCGGATAAAGCCATTGAAGATGGCGACATATAAAATGTATGTCGTGGTTTTCAACCACTTTAGA
>JBGTKR010000504.1:0-5851 GCA_041744535.1 Pyrinomonadaceae bacterium | reverse complement strand
AAGGCAAACCGTCCCAATCACCGGCGATCGGTTCATCTCCGGGATTTCCGAAGGCAAACACGATGTCGGCTACTCCTTGCGTGTTCGAGTTCCGCAGATACATCACGCCGTTGCGATAGATTCCGACTGAATCCTTCCCGTCGCCGTCCCAATCGCCCGCCAGCGGTTTGTCTCCTGCATTGCCGTAAACCAAATAAATATCGGCATTGCCGGAAACATTCGTATTCTTCAAATAAATTATCCCGTTTGATGGACGAAATACTCCCGTTGTCGTAATCCCGTCGCCGTTCCAATCTCCGGCTATCGCTATATCATTCGGATTGCCTAAGACGAATACCGTGTCAGTTCCCTGAGTTGCATTGGCACTGTGCAGAATAAACACTCCGGTCGAGCGGCGATAGACTCCAACCGTATCTATTCCATCGCCGTCCCAATCTCCCGCTATCGGCTGATCTCCGGGTGAGCCGAAGGCAAAAACTATGTCGGCTGGTCCCGTTGTGTTGGAATTTCTTAAATAGAAAACACCGTTGCGATAAATACCGAGCGAATCCTTGCCGTCGCCGTTCCAATCTCCGGCGATGGAAGTATCGCCGGAAACACCATAAACCATATCAATATCGGCAAAGCCTCCGCTGTTGGAATTTCTCAGATAAGTAATACCGTTTGTCGGACGGAATACTCCGGCTGTATCGGGATTATTATTTCCCGATGTCGGTGTTGGTGTCGGTGTTGGTGTTGATGTCGGTGTCGGTGTCGGCGTTGGTGTTGATCCACCTTTTGAGGTGAACGTCAGCGAATACGCTCCGACTGTGCTTGAAGAAAAAGATGTCGCCCAGATTGAATATGTTCCGGCTGCAGGTATTGTAAAAAAGCCGGAATTAGCTGGAATCCGAGAATTCAAAGTCCCGCCGCTATCATCATTTTCAGCAATGATCTGATTATTAGAATTAACCAGATATAAAAATGTATCAAACGCCGTAGAATTTAGCGAAATAACAACTTCTTCTCCCGTTGTGGCGGAAAATGTATAAATATCCATATACCTTGCCGAACCCGTCAGCACACAATCGGAAGTTTCCAGATTACCGTCAAATACCTGCCCCGAAATGATCGCCGTTGTCGAGCATTGATTTGCTTCAATCGTCATATTGATCGAATATGCACCTGTTCTGTTGGCATCCGAAGATGTCGCCCAGATCGTATAATTTCCTGACGCAGGTAGTGTAAAAGAACCGGAGGATGCCGGAATTCGTGAATTCGTCCCGCCGCCTCCGTTGTCATTTTCACTAACGATCTGACCGCTTTGATTGACCAGATATAAATAGGTATCGAATGCCGGGGAATTCATCGAGATATGAACTTTCTGTCCGGCTAATGCTGAAAACGTATAAAAATCCGCATATCCCCTGTTTTCGACCGTGCAGTCCTCAGCCGCTAAAGTAGAATTTAAGGTCTGCCCACTATTAATTCCTGTTATTACGCAATTGCCCCCGGTCGTACCGCCGCCGCTTTCGCGGAACTGGGAAACGGTTGCTGCCGTATTATTTATCGTTCGCGTATTATCGCGTTCGTCGGGAATGCCGATAAGAACTCCGTTATAGGAAATTGACGGATTGGAAAAATACGGAATTTTTGGACAGCCGGGACACGGCTCTGAATATGACATAATCGTGCGGAAGTTGGCGGTAGCGTTCCAATGCCCGTAATTATAGGGAAAAGCATTAACGGTTGAAGTTGAATTTTCAGGATTGTGCTGACAACCTTGATTGTGTCCGATCTCGTGTGCCGTGGTCAGATTCCCGACCGCACAAGTTCGCTGCACCAGCGAGAACCCGTATCGTTCAAACGAATTGTTATTACTCGTTAAACGCCAGGCGATGCCGCAGACATTATTGGCATTTTCGGTCAGCATCGAAACCAGATCGGCTTTTGACGCATTTCTGGCGGCGGCAACCGTTGCATCCGCCGTTACCCAATCCAAACCCGCCCGTCCTTCTCCGTCATCGGCATAGCTGACTTCCATTGTCTGCACCAACCGAAGTCGGGTTGTAATTCCGCTGTTCTGATATGCCGTATTCGTTGCCGCAATTGCCTGTTGTGCAAATGCCTGAGCTTGTGCCGTGCCGCCGAGAGCATTTTTAACGGCAGCGGTGTAAACCATCAATACATCAGTTATAGCTCCATCATCGGCAAGAACAGATATTGGCGGAGTCGAAGTTGATTTATTTTCTATCTTTAACTTATTTTCCGGTGTGGAAAACTTAAAATTGCCGTAGTTCTCATTCAGATATGAAGGCAGCACCGCATCCTCAAAAAGCGGAGGAGTTACGGCATCATCCTTTGAGTCGGGAAACAGCGACGGATCAATCTTGACCAAAACGTGCTTAAAATCCTTCTGCGGAATAATTTCATAAACTCCCGTCGAAGTATAGATCAAACCCGACATCGCTTTGCCGTTCACCGTTAAAGTTACATCGCCCGTCCATTCGCCTGCATCTTTCAGTTTCCCACGCCACGTATAATCTTCTTCCCCGCGACGAATAAAACCTTCCTTACTGCTTTGTTTTACATCGTAAGTTTTTCCGTCTAACAACGGCAGACGAAATGATTTCGCCGCTTTGGAGTTTATTACGGTGAAATTTATCTCGATGGCTTGCTCGATTTCAGAGGCAATCGAAGCCGGTTTGGCATCAACAGATTTCTCTTTGACAAAACTAAAAAGCTCAACACCTTGAGCATTTGCATTGACCGGCATAAAAACTGCAACAATTAAAAAGCATACGAAAATTGCCGTAAGAATATTTAGCGTGAGTTTGGTCATTTTTTCCCCTTTAAAATGTAATAAGAATTATTTGAAATTAATTAAACTTACTGTTTGTAAAACTTTTTAAGCTGAAAAAATTTAGAAACTTCAGAATAATTGAACCGGAATACAGGAGATTCTGAATTGTCCGTAAATATCTGCTAAAACTTTTGTTATAAGTTTTAATCAAAAAGTAATTTAATATTTAAACCTATCAAATCAAATAAATCTCATTTAATACTTGATTTGCGGTGAAAATTATAACTACAAACCGAAAAATTTACAACAAAAAAAACAGGCACGAGATTCTGATCGTGCCTGTTTTTCTTAACCTTTAGTTTTTGAAATCCTTTTTTCCGTAATCCTTTTGATAATGTTTCAGGACTTTTTTCATCTTTCCAAAGTCTTTGATCTGTCCGTTTTCCAAATAAAGTCCCGTCCGGCAAATGCTGTGAACCGCTCCATCGCTGTGGCTGACGAAGATAATGGTGCGTCCGCTGTCGGAAACCTCGTTTATTTTGTTGATGCACTTTTCCTGAAAAGCCGCGTCGCCGACCGCCAGAACTTCGTCAATGATTAGTATATCCGGGTCTAAATGAGCGGCGATGGAGAACGCCAAACGCATATACATTCCGCTTGAATAAAATTTTACGGGCGTGTCTATAAATTTTTCAATTTCGGCAAAGGCGATGATCTCGTCAAACTTTTTTCGCACTTCGCGTTTTTTCATACCGATGATCGCCCCGTTCAAGAATAAATTTTCACGCCCCGACAATTCCGGGTGAAATCCCGTTCCGACCTCGATCAGACAGCCGATGCGACCTTTGAGTTTTACTTTTCCGTCGGACGGGCGGACGATGCGGGACAAAATTTTCAAAAGAGTTGATTTACCCGCACCGTTCGCACCGATAATGCCCAGCGTTTCACCTTGACTAACTTCAAAGTTAATGTTCTTCAACGCCCATAATATTTTATCGTCATACTTTACACGGCGACCCGAAAAAGGCTTTTTCACCAGATTCGCCATCGTACTCACCAGAGTCAATTCTCTCTGATGCAGACGATTTATGTAATACCGCTTTGATAAATTTTCGACTTTTATAACTATAGACATAAACACCAATTAAAAATTCAAGATTCAAAGTTCAAAACCTTTGTCTGCTTATAAAAATTCGACGGTTGATTAGTAAAAAATCAACTTACTGCCGCTGCCGCCTGCCGCCGTGCATCAGATAACATCCGCAAAACCGTCTTCCATACGGTAAAAAACTTGCAGGGCAAAAATTGAAAGTATCAACGCTATCGCCGTCGAAACACCGATTGCAAACCAATCGAACGGGGATTCAAAAATCGCCGAGCGAAAACCGCTCAAAGCTCCCGTCATCGGGTTTAATTTCCAATACCAGCGGGCTTCTTCGGGAATCATATCGAGCGAATAAAAGATCGGCGTAACGAACAGCCAGAGTTGCAGGGCAAACGGCAGAATATATTTAATATCGCGGTAACGCACGTTGACCGAAGACAAAATTATTCCGAGGCTGGTGGCGATAACGACGGATAAAAGCAAAAACAAAGGTGCATAAACGATTGTCCAACCCGGTTCGACACCGTAAATAAACATCACTATTCCCAAACTGACCAGACCGAGAATTAAATCGGGAAAATTAGCGGCAACGGCGGAGAGCGGCAAAATTATACGCGGAAAATAAATTTTGGTTACTAAATTCGGATTACCGATAAAACTGGCACTCGCTGAGGAAACCGCCGTGGCGAAAAAAATCCAGATCGTAAAACCACTAAAAGCAAATGCCGGATAAGGAATTTCCTGCGGCTTGCTCTGTCCTATATTCATAAAAAGTATCGAAAAAACAAGTGTGCTGATCGTCGGCTGAAGCAGAACCCAGACAATGCCCATCAGAGTTTGTTTATATCTTATCTTTATGTCCCGCAGAGTCAAAAAATAAAAAAGTTCGCGGTGTTCCCAAAGTTCCCGCCAGTTATAATTAAGCCAAACACGGTTTGATTCAATAATTATCGAAAAATTTTCATCGTCGGCTGAAATTTCTTCCGCTTTGTTTTCGATAGCTTTACGTTGGATTTTTTTTGGATAATTCGTGGTCATATTACTGGAGGAACTGATATTTTTACTTCAAATGAGGATTCTACCCGTTCTTAAAAACTCCTCATATCAATCATTATCATTGTTTGGTAATTCTTCTTTTTTGGTTACTTTTTTCCAACTTAAATGAACTATATCACTCAGACGTTTTTCTATCGTTGGATATTTTTCAAAAAAGTCATAAATATTATCTCCGAGGGACATCAAAACTTTTTTTATAATTTTGGGGTTATCAGCAACAGGCTTGTGTATCCTCACCTGAAATACTTTGGCTTCTTCCTCGCCGATCCTGATTAATTCGGGAACGGTTATCAAACAAGCCAGACTTTTCTTTCTGTCTTCGATCATCCGAAATGCCCGCTCGTGTTTTTTGATTTGTTCCTTCGAGGCTTCGTCGTAATACGGAAGACTGTTGGCATCGTGAATTCGGTATTCGCACACGAAAGTATCGAGATTAGAGAAATCGAATTCATATTTTGCAGCTAATCTCAAAAGCAGATCATAATCCTCAAGCGGGACAATATCGTTGTCGAAAAACAAATCTTCCGCATCTACGAATTTGCGGTCAATCACATAGGAATGTATCGGAATAAAATTGTCCCGATACAGATCGTAACGACTGCGACCATCGGTAAAAGGTGTTGCTTTCTCGGCGATAAACCAATTACCATGTTCTTTAACCGTCTTCGCTATGCGGCAGCCGCCGACCGCCATTGCCGCCCTGACAAGATCATTTTCCTCTATCTCCAACAGAGTATTTATCAGCCTTTTGTAGCCGTGTTGATAAACTACATCATCATCATCCAAAAATGCGACAAATCTCCCGGAAGCATTTTCAAAGCCGTGATTTAAAAGCGAACTGCGATGATCTTCCTCATCTTTGAATTTAACCGGACAGATTATATATTTCGGCTCGCCCCGCCAAGGCT
>JBGTKR010000503.1:0-1548 GCA_041744535.1 Pyrinomonadaceae bacterium | reverse complement strand
CGCCGCCGCTTCCGTTTAAGAAAGCGAGTTGAAATCAGTATTTTTTATTTTCTTCTGACTTGGATAATCGGTGAATTTTTCTTTTCGCTGGTCGCAAAGATTGATTTGCCGTCTGCCGAATAAGCGACGGCTTCGCCTTGTTCTCTTTGTCCCAATTCAACAATCGCGGGCTTTTGCTTCCAGACTTCATCAAAGTTTTTCGTGTTTTCAGGCAGAACAATTTCATACGCCGAAAAATAATCGCAGATAATAACCCGTTTTCCGTCAGGCGAAATATCGCCGCCGGTTAAAAATCCGTTGGGAATCGCGGGAACGCTGAAATCGGCGATTTTTTCGACCTTGTTCGTTTTTTCCAAACTGTAATTCGCCGCCAATTTATAAACGCCGGACGCGCCGCTCAAGCGTTTTGTCAAAATGTAAATATCGCCCGTATTCGGATGAACCATCAGAGTTTCGGCATCGTGGCGCACGTCGGGATATTCAAATTTTATCGCTTCGGTGTTTTCGGTTTTATTCGGATTTTTCTCGCTCGAATTTTTGTCGGCATCAGAAACTTTTGGTTCGGCGACGCGGTAAATCGTCATTTCGCTTCGCAGTCTTTCATTGTTGCCGATGTCGCCGATATACAAAAAACATTTTTCGGTTTGTTTGTCGTAAAATGCGGCGATGTCTTCCCAATCTTTATTTTTCGCGCCGGAAACTTTCCACGTTCCGAGTTTTTCGCCTTTTTCGTTTAACGCGAAAATAAAAGCACTGTCGCCCGAATCATTATGCGTCCAAAAAACATCTTTGTTACAGCGTGATGCGGCGATTCCGCTGCTTTCGGTTATTTCGTTTGATTTGATTTGACCGATGATTTGCGGCTTTTGATAATTGAAAGAATTTTTTTCGTTCGGCTTGTTATTATTTCTTATATCACTCGAAGAAACGGCGGAACAGCCGGAGAAAATAAAGCAAAAAAATGTTAAAGATATGACAAATGCGCGGTTTTTGATTATAGTTTTATACAGCATACTTCCACCAAAAAGGATTATAACGTATTGTGCGGCGCAAAGTTTCCGGTTAATTCAAATTAAACTTTTTTCCGCAAACTTTCGTAAAAATTTATAATTGCAGAAATCAAACTCAAAAATGATTGTCGGAACCGAATGGTTAATTGAAGCCGTCGGCTGTGATGCCGATTCTTTGCGCGAGATGAAAATTTTGCGCGAAGTCTTTGCGCGTGTCATTGCAGACTTGGGTTTGAAAACAATCAATGAAGGAATTTGGCATCAATTCGCGGGCGAAAAAGGCATTACGGCGTTGGTCGCTTTAACCGAATCTCATCTGGCTTGCCATACTTATCCCGAATACCGAATTGCTACTTTTAATTTATATTGTTGCAAATCTCGTCCCGAATGGAATTGGGAAGCGAACTTAAGCGAATTACTCGTTGCAGAAATTGTAAATGTGCAAAAAATCGAACTAAGCAGTTTCAAGGTTCAAAGTTCAAAGTTAGAAACCAAAGACCAAAAACCAAAGACCAAAAACCAAAAACTAAAAACCGCC
>JBGTKR010000502.1:0-3763 GCA_041744535.1 Pyrinomonadaceae bacterium | reverse complement strand
TAGTCGCTTATTTCCATTTTTCTACTTTAAGAACTCAAAAAGCACGTTCCGTTACTGAAAACGTATAAAAAATCCTGAATAGTAAAACATTTTTGAAGTCTTACTATTTCTTTAGAATAACATAAATTATTGAACAACATTTTGAATAATTTAATAATTTTTTTTTCACATCTGAAGAATCATCAAATAAAATCGGGTCAAAAGAGTGATTGCAAGTTTTAAACTTACAGATGCAAAGTTTTTATGATGCAGATTAAAGACAAATCAGATGGCTGAAACAAATTTAGTTATTCAAATTATCTACAAAAGTTTTATGCGAAAACCGTGCCACTCTGATTAAAAGTAAAAAGTAAATAGAAAAAAGTAAATAGAAAAAGCTAAGAAGTATCGGCTTATTTAAGATTATTGTATTTGATTAGAACTGGAACGCAAACGGCTCGTTTGCAAGCGTCTGCTAATACCATTTACCATAATAAACTATGCAATAGCGTTTTGATAACCTCAACTTACTGAGTAGTTTGCCGATTGATAAATGATAAATGTTCAATGGTAAATGATATAACACGCTGACATACATCAAATATATTTCAACTTGATTTCTGATCGAACTTTTTTCAAACGCTACCCGCGTTTGTGCAAACGAGCCGTTTACGTTCCAGTCAACTAATTAATTGAACAAATAAAAATAGTTCGATCAAAATTCAACATCTAATTTACCGTAAATACGGAGTTTTTTCTTACTATTTACTATTTACTATTTTCTATCATTAAATTATTAAAGGCTTAACTAAGTCTTATTCGGTCAACTGCGGCGGCGAATTCGACCGCGTTGGATAAAACCGACGAGTTGACCTTTTTTGTTTAAAACTCCGAGAGCTTCGATGCCGTTGATACGCATTAATTCCTTCGCAACGATAATGGATGTTCCGGTTTCAACAAAACAATCATTTTCAACCTTTTTCATTACGTCTTGAATTTTCGTATCACGCCAATGTTTTTTCGGCAGACGCTTTTTTATATCTGCGGGTAGAATAAACCCGTAAAGTTGGTAATTTGCGGCAACGGGAAAAATCTCCCGACGATAAAACGGCAGAATATTTTCAACAAAATCCGCAACCGAACTTTCGGGTTCAACCGAAATCGGCAGCTCCATAAAATTTTCTGCGACAAGATTCTCGAAATTATTTACCTGACGGATTATTCCTGCCGCCGCATCATACAAAAACACGCCGACCAAAATCGTCCAGCATCCCGTAAACAGATCGGCGTTGACGACAACCGTATAAAGTCCGAAGATTATGAGTGCGAGAGAAATTATCTGTCCGAATTTCGCCGTTAAACTTGTCGCTTCATTAAGACTCTTGCCGCGTCGCCAAAGAAATGCCCGCAAAACTCTACCGCCGTCCAAGGGATAACCGGGAAAAAGATTAAAGATCGCCAGAAATAAATTTAACAGGAAAAGAACAAAAAGAAGCGGAGTCAGAATATTTGTTCCCAAAGATTTGGAAACGGTCATCAGTAATAAAAATAATACGGCGATCAGAAAACTCGCTCCTGCTCCGGCAGCGGCAATGCGGAATTCCGCCTGCAGTGTGTCGGGTTCACGATGCGATCCGGCTAATCCCCCGAATGGATAAAGCATTATTTCCACAATGTGAACGCCTTCTCTGCGGGAAATATAGGTGTGGGCAAGTTCGTGAAGAAATATGGAAAAAAAGAAGATCAGGATCGTAATTAAACCGAGTGCGAATTTTACGATCTCATTTTCGACCGAAGAATCGGGAATGGTTTCCGCCGTCAGCCAAGCCATTAAAAATAAAACTACAAACCAACGATAATCAATGCGGACGGGAATCGCGTAAATGTGCGTCAGCGTAAGCCGCCGCTTGAAAAATGCGAAAAAGGCTTTCATAAAAAGATAATAAAAACTGTAAAAAAAGAGCCGGGAAAACTTTTAGAAAAATTTTCCCGGCTTCTCCACATTAATTTTCTCAAAATAAAATCAGGCTTCAAAAGGAACTTCGGCATTTTGCAGAATGGAAAGTTCGTTTCGGGAAACTTTTTCAAGGAGTTTCGGTTCGTCAAACATTTTAACCAAACCGCGGACGGTTGCATATCTCGGTTCATCGGAAATAATAACCGGCAGATTGACAAAATTTCTGAGATACTGGTCAATTCCTTCAAGCAAAGCACCGCCGCCCGTTAAGATTATGCCGCGGTCATAAATGTCTGCGGCAACTTCGGGACGAAGTTCGGTTAAAGTATCGCTGACCATTTGAGCCACACGCCGGACGATGGCTTCGACTATCGGATAGATTTCTCCGGCTGTAACGACAACCGCCGCCGGACTTCCCGTCTGCATATCGCGTCCGCGGACGGTTGTTTCCTTTTCCAATTGTTCGGGAACGATCACCGAAGCAAAAGTAATTTTAAGATGTTCGGTAGATTCTTCTCCGACCTGCAAACCTCTGTGCCGTTTTAAATGATTTACCAGGGCTTTGTTGATCTCGCTGCTCCCGATCCGATCCGAACGCGAATGCACGGTCGAACCTTTGGCGATAACCGTCACATTCGTCGTGCCTGCTCCGAAATCCACGATTGCCGAAGCCCTTTTATCTCCCGGATTTACGCCCGCACCGAAAGCCGCCGCCAAGCCTTCTTCCATCATATAAACTTTTCCGATGTGTGCTTCTTCCGCCGCGTTCAGCAATGCTCTCTGTTCAACGTGCGTTACGTCGGAAGTCATACTCAGCACGGCTTGCAGAGAAACCTGCGAACCGCCCGATTTTGCTTCTTTGACAAAATGTGCGAGCATTTTTTTGGTGCGTTCAAAATCGGCAACGACACCGCCGTTCAAAGGTGCTTTGACAATAATATCGCGTCCTTCACGTCCGAGCATATCGAAGGCTTCCTGTCCGTAAGCAACGATTTCTTCGGTCAATTCATTGATAGCAACAAGCGAAGGTTCGTCCAGAAAACCATCGCGTCCTCTGACGGCGATGATCGTGCTGGCAGTTCCCATATCTATTGCCATCGAATCGGTTACTAATTTTTTAAGTGATGAAAGTTTCACCATAAATCGGTTTCCCCCTTGTTCAAAATTAATTTTACAACATATTTCGGGGAAATGTTAAAGTTTTTATAACTTTGCTGTTGTAACTTAATTCCACTTGACCTCAAATAAAGAAACGGGCTGAACGCGGTTTTTTACCTGCAAAGGTTCGCGTTGCTTAATTCGCAGAGGCTCGCTGCAAGCCTTTGCCGTGTCTTCGCTGATCAAAATTTCGCCGCCCTTTGAACTCGATTCGAGCCGCGAAGCCAGATTCACCGTGTCGCCGATTGCCGTATATTCGCTTCGCTGTTCCGAACCGATATATCCGATCGTTGCAACTCCCGTATGCAAACCGATTCCGATGGAAACTTCCTGAAAACCTTCTCTTTTCAACTCCGCGTTCAATTCCAGCAGACGTTTCTGCATTGCAATCGCCGTTTTCACCGCATTATCCGCATCCTGCGGCGATGCCTTCGGAGCTCCGAAAAGTGCCATCAAGCCGTCGCCCAGATATTTATCGAGCGTTCCGCCGTGTTCAAAAATTATATCCGACATCGCCGTAAAATATCGGTTCAGCAAGCCGACGACCTTTTCGGGATTCTGCGTTTCCGAAAGTGCCGTAAACCCCCGTATGTCGGCAAAAAGCACCGTGATCGTTTCATTTGCTCCGCCCAACTGAAACGAGTCGGGATGTTCGAGAAGCTGTTTGAC
>JBGTKR010000501.1:0-8149 GCA_041744535.1 Pyrinomonadaceae bacterium | reverse complement strand
GAAGACATATCGCACACGACCGGAATTCCGCCGCCGTCTAAATCACGCTTAAACTCAACGCCTTCAATCGTTTCGTTTGATGTGTAATGAATATATTGAGCATTTTCGCTGAAAGTTAATTCATCATCTGACGGAACTGATTTGAAACCCGTGTCTTCGGAATTATAAATTGCCACGGCATTGCCTTCGCGTTTTGCTTCCTTGATCGCTTTTTTGCCCCACGCACCCTTAACGATATTATCGGCGGTTTCACTATTGCCGAGAAAATTAAGAGGAATCATCGAAAATTGCAAAGTCGCTCCGCCCTGCAAAAATAAAACCTGAAAATTGTCTGGAATATTCAGATGTCGGCGAATACCGGCTTCGGCACTTTCAATAATTTTATCAAAAGGCTTTGAGCGATGGCTTATTTCCATCACGCTCATCCCGATTCCGTTTAATGAAAGCAGTTCGCTTTTTGCTTTTTCTAAAACGGAAACAGGCAAAGTCGCCGGTCCCGCACTAAAATTATAAATTCTTTCGGTCATCATTGCTCCTTGGAGAAAAAAAAGATTTTGTAAAAAATAAAATGCAAGAATAACATAGCTTTGTGCAATGTTAAATGCTTTACGGATTTATCTTTCGGGATTCGGAAAATGTTTTGATCTGGACACTTTTTGTTTAAAAATACTTTAAAATGAGGTAACATTAGAAAATATTAACAACCAAAAATTTGTAAATTACATCTTAATTTCCGGTTTTTAAAACAATATATTTAAATAAACAGTTTGCTTGGAGGATTTTTCAATGTTCAGTAAAAAATATTTTACATCTTTGTTCTTAGTAGGTTTGTTCCTGTTTGCGGGTGCTGCCGTGTTTGCTCAGACAACCAAATCAATTGCCGGTAAGGTTGAAATGAAAAAAGAAGACGGTTCGACCGTTCCTGTCAAGGATGTCGTAGTCGAATTGATTCGCGTTGATAGTGTCGGTAAAATGCCTGAAACCAAAACCGATGAAACAGGCAGTTTCAGTTTCTCAAATGTTCCTGAAAATGCAGTCTTTGCTTTGTCTTTCAGCGGAGAAGGACTTAAACCCGAAATAGTTTCGGATGTGAAGGCGGGAATGGATTCATTTATAGTTCCGGTAACTGAAGGCGACAGTAACCGTTACAGCGAAGAACAAATCAGATTAGGTTATCTTGCCTCATTAAAAGAGTCCGGTAAATTGACCGATGAGCAAAAGAAAATGCTTAAAGACTTTGAAGACAAAAAAGGAAATGTCGAGCAGAAAAATGCAATTATCAGTAGGTCTTTGAAAGAAGGAAATGCCGCATTCGAAGGTAAAAACTATGATCTGGCAATTGTTAAGTTTGAAGAAGGATTTCAAGCTGATCCCGAATTTGTCGGAAGTGCTCCTGTTTTCTTGAACAACAAAGGTTTTGCAATTAAAGAGCGAGCCGCAATTAATTATAATACAGAAGTTAAGTCAAGCGATCCTGCTTTGAAAAGAGGAGCTAAAGATAAAATAGCTTCGGAACTTGCCAATGCGTTAGAAGCAGCCGTTAAATCTTATACATTATTAAAACAAGCAAACTCTGCTGATATATCCGATCAAAAAAACCATAAAGCTAATATAGCTTCTGCAGAGAGCATAGCTAAAGATGCTTTAAGAATGTTAAGCCAACTTCAATTAAATCTTCCTTCATCAACAGAAGCGGAAGCCAACAGATCGGTGAAAATATACAAGGATTTGCTTCAGATATTTCCTAAAAATCCCGACGTAATTGCCGGTTTGGGTTTAACTTTATATTCGGCAGGTGCTTTGAATAATAATAAGCCTCAAAAACAAGAAAGTGTAAATTATATGGCTTATTTTATGGAAAATTCCCCGAAGGACCACAATATGCGTGAAGTTATTTCAGGGCTGTATGATTACGTAATAACGGAAGAGAAATTAAAGCCTCAAAAAATTGACTAAATAAATTAGTTGAAAGAAAACCCCCTGTGTTCAAATTTTTATTTGAACACAGGGGTTTTTTAATTCCACATTAAATTTATGGTTCTACTGAGAATTTAATGGAACTGCATCAAAATTATAATTCGGCAATTAACAGTAGTTCACACACACACACAAATTTTTGACGAAACAAGGCAGAAACCCGCGTGTCAACAAGGGTACTGTTGGCAAATCGGCAAGTTTCTAATCAAACAGCACCCTCCATTACTGCCCTTGTTTCCGCCTTTTTTTTCCACTAAATTCCCAGTAGAACCAAATTTATAAAAGATTTCTTGACACATTCGGGTTAAATCTTTATTATTGTATTTAACAATGTTTAGCATTGTTTGTAATAGTTCAAAACAGGCTTCAAAAACCTTCTTAAAAACTTCCCTGCACACAAAAAACTTACGGAGTCTTTCTAAAAAATGTCAGCAAAACTCGGAGAAATTCTTATCCGTGAAAATTTAATTTCATCACAGCAATTGCGTGAGGCATTAGATTTTCAACGCAACAGCGGCGGACGCTTAGGGTCGAACCTGATCAAACTCGGAATCATTTCCGACGAGGTTATAACATCGGTTTTGTCGCGTCAATACGGTGTGCCTTCGATTAATCTGGAACTTTTTGAGATCGAACCGGAAACCGTCTATTTGATCTCACAGGAAGTTGCCGTCAAATATTCGGTTTTGCCGATTTCCAAAGTCGGGGCAACTCTGACAATGGCGATGGCAGACCCGACCAATGTTTTCGCAATGGACGACATAAAGTTTATGACGGGACTGAATGTCGAGCCGGTTATTGCTTCGGAAGCCTCCATTCAAGCGGCAATAGTAAATTATTACGGTGCTTCCAAAGAAATTGACATTTTAAATAACGGTTATCAGGGCGAACTTGATGACATTACTACAAAATTAGCCGGAAACGGAAACGGAAACGTAGAAAGCAACGGCAAAATTTCGGAATCTGATTTAGGAGTTTCCTTAGATCAATTTGAGTTCGGAGCGGCAACTGTCAGTGAAGAACTCGAAGTTGTTGAAGATAATGATGAGATTGATCTGGCGGAACTAGCTAAAGCCAGTGAAGATGCTCCGGTTGTTCGCCTAGTCAATGTTTTACTGGTTGATTCGCTCCGGCGTGGAGCTTCCGATATACATATCGAACCTTACGAGAAGGATTTTCGCATACGTTTTAGAGTAGACGGAATTTTATACGACATAATGCACCCGCCGATGCGTATGCGGGATGCACTCATTTCGCGTCTGAAAATTATGGCGAAACTCGATATTTCCGAGAAACGCCTGCCGCAGGACGGACGCATTAAGATCAAAGTAAAAATTGATAACCGTTCCCGCGAACTGGATTTTCGTGTTTCGACTTTGCCGACATTGTTCGGTGAAAAGGTCGTGCTGCGTCTGCTTGATAAAGAAAAATTAATGCTCGATATGACCAAACTGGGTTTCGAAGCAGAAAGTCTGGAGAAATTTCAACGCAACATCTCAAAACCCTACGGAATGGTTTTGGTAACGGGTCCGACAGGTTCGGGTAAAACAAATACGCTTTATTCCGCCTTACAAACTCTCAACACGCCCGAAACAAATATTATGACGGCGGAAGACCCGGTTGAATTCAATCTGCCCGGTATTAATCAGGTGCAGATGAAGGAGCAGATCGGTTTGAACTTTGCCGCCGCACTTCGTTCTTTTCTGCGTCAAGACCCGAACATCGTTCTCGTCGGTGAGATTCGTGATTTTGAAACGGCGGAGATCGCCATCAAAGCGGCACTTACCGGACACCTCGTGCTGTCAACACTTCACACAAACGATGCTCCTTCGACGGTTTCCCGTCTGGTTAATATGGGGATCGAACCCTTTCTGGTTGCAACCAGCGTCAACATTATTCAAGCACAAAGACTTATCCGCCGCGTTTGCAGCGAATGTAAGCAAAAGCAGGAAATTCCGTTGGAAGCACTTATCGAGATCGGTTTTAAAGAAGAAGAAGCAACCGAGGTAGAAATCTTTAAGGGGCAGGGATGCGAAAGATGCAACGGAACGGGCTACAAGGGCAGAGTCGGTTTATTTGAAGTTATGGAAATTACCGATGAACTCCGCGAACTTATCATTATCGGTGCGAGTTCGATTGAACTCAGAAAAAAGGCAATTGATCTCGGAATGGTAACTCTGCGGGAATCGGGACTTTGCAAGATACGGGATGGGGTAACGACGATTGAAGAGGTAGTTAAGGAAACAGTCATATAGAGATTTTGGAGGCAGTATGTTACGAGCAATTATTTTAGTGTTAGTTTTATTTGTTGCGGTCGGAATAATAATTCCGGTTGCAACCGATTATGCCGAAGCCGGTGCAAAAAAGACGGAATGGCGTAAGGAAAAAAAGAAAAAACGATTTAAAAAATACCGTAAATATATCACCACCCGATATGTCAAAGGGAAAAAGATCAAGCGTAAATATCGAAAGCCTAAAAAATATAAAACTACAAAACAATATAGAAAAACACGAAGTATAAAGCGATACAGAAAAGCACGAACTGCAAAGCGATACAGAAGTTCAAAGCGATACAGAACAGCTCGTAAATACAGAAAGGCAAGAAAAACACGCCGTGTTAGAAAGTATTCAAAAAAATGGTGGAGTTCTTACCGGGCAAAAACCAACCGTCAAAAAACAATCGCTAACCGCAAGCGAAACCTGCGTTTACGGCAGATCAGACTCGAACAGCAAAAAGCCTTGAGAAAAAATTCAACTCTGCAGGTTTCAAGTCCGGGTGCAATGCTGCCGTTAATAAAAAATCTTGCTCCGAATATGCCTTTGATAAAAAGCTTAACTCCGGGCTGGATGCTGGAAAAATCAAATAATGAGCAGCGTCCCTTTGCTGCAGACGACGCTCCTCAGCAAACTAATCCTGATTTAACGGTTGTTACAAACGCCTTGAGTTCGGAATCGGGCAGAAAAAATGTTGCGGGCGTGGCGATCAGCGATCTGCGGAAAACGGTTATTGACAAAATGATCCAAGAAAACGGTTGGGTGGTCAATGACCTTGAAAAATATGTGGAAGGTAAAAAAGTTTATGTCGTCGTTGCAAAATCACCCGATGCGGGCGGTGCTGTAAAATCACGCATATTCTATTTTGCCGAGTCAAAAGGGAAAATTTACAACCTTGAAACTGTTGCTCCCGACGATTCGACAACCCGGATCGAGAATCAATCGGAAAAACTCGTCAAAACCTTAAACTCCTCCGGCGGCACGGTTCAAAGTGCTAAGAAAGATTGATAAATACTATCTGAAAATGAAAATTCCTCACGCTTTTTCTCACCTTATAGAAAATTAATAACTTTTGAGATTTAATGTATGAACTTACAAGACCAGCTAAATGCTGAAACACAAATTACTTTACCGGAACTGCTCAGGAAGATGACCGATATGGGCGGTTCTGATCTGCATATAACCACCAAAAGTCCGCCGCAGGTTCGCGTTCACGGACATTTGAAAAAGATGGATGAATATCCCGAATTCACACCAGCCGAAACAAAACGGCTGGCATATTCGGTTTTAACCGATGCCCAGAAACACAGATTTGAAGAAACTCTGGAGTTGGATTTTTCATTCGGCTTAAAGGGAATGTCGCGTTTTCGTGCTAATATTTTTAACCAGAGAGGTTCGGTCGGATGTGTTTTCCGGGCGATTCCTTATGAAATTTTATCGTTTGAAAAATTAGGTGTGCCTCCGGTCGTTAAGGATTTATGCACAAAACCGCGTGGACTCATACTCGTAACAGGTCCGACGGGTTCCGGTAAATCAACAACCTTGGCATCAATGGTTGATAAAATCAATGAAGACCGCACCGACCACATTTTAACCATTGAAGACCCGATTGAATTTTTACATAGTCACAAGAATTGTGTTGTCAACCAACGTGAGGTTAAAACCGACACGCACGGTTTTGCGGACGCTTTAAGAACCGCACTCCGCCAAGACCCGGACGTTGTTCTCGTCGGTGAGATGCGTGATCTGGAAACGATCGAGATGGCTCTGCGAATCGCAGAAACGGGACATTTGACTTTTGCAACGCTTCATACAAACTCCGCCGCTTCAACGATTAACCGTATCATTGATGTTTTTCCGGCAGGTCAGCAATCCCAGATTCGCACCCAGCTCTCGCTTGTGTTGGAAGGCATTCTGTGTCAGGCACTTCTTCCGAAAAAGTCAGGCGACGGACGTGCGATGGCGATGGAAGTTCTGATCCCGAATTCCGCCATACGCAACCTTATACGCGAAGACAAAATCCACCAAATCTATTCGATGATGCAGACCGGACAAGACAAATACGGTATGCAGACATTTAATCAGGCACTTGCTTCGCTCTATCACAAACGGGAAATTTCGCTTGACGTGGCGATGCAGCGAACATCAAATGCCGATGAACTCAAGGATTTGATCGAGCGTGGTTCGGGTATTAATGAATCTTACGGCGGCAGTCAAAGACCTGCCACAAGACCCGTCCCGCCGGGTGAACATCCGAGTCCGTATATAAAGGGAAGACCAATCGGAAACCGTCCGCCGGTTCGTTCATAAAAATTATTTTTCAAAATTCAGGAGCAAATAAAATCAATGCCTACATTTACATACAAAGGTAGAAACCGCCTAAACGAAATAGTTTCCGGCGAAAGAGAAGCCGCCAGTCAGAATGATCTAAGAGATCTTCTGAAAAAAGAACAGGTCATAATGACGCAAGCGTCTGAAAAAGGACGCGAGATAAAAATCCCGAAACTCGGGCGAAGTAAAAAGGTCAAAGCCAAGGATTTAGCTATTTTTACACGCCAGTTTTCCGTAATGATTGACGCGGGTTTGCCGCTCGTCCAATGTATAGACATTCTGGCACAGCAGCAGCCGAATGCTTTTTTTCAGGACGTTTTAAATCAGGTTCGGCAGGATGTAGAAGAAGGTGCAACGCTTGCTGCCGCACTCTCGAAACATCCGAAAGTTTTTGATAATCTTTATACGCATATGGTCGAAGCCGGAGAAACCGGCGGTGTGCTTGACCTGATTCTCCAGCGGCTTGCCACGCTTATCGAAAAGGTCGTTAAATTAAAACGAAATATCGTTTCCGCTTCGATCTATCCGGCGGCGGTAGTTTTAGTCGCCGTTGGTGCGGTGGCGTTCATTATGGTGGTCGTAATTCCGCAGTTCCAGCAAATCTTTTTGGGTTTGCTCGGACCCGGCGAAGTCCTTCCTCTGCCGACAAGGATCGTGATGGCGATCAGTAATTTTCTGGCAGGTTGGGGCGGCTTGGGACTGTTGGCGGCACTTATCGGAAGTGCCATTGGAACAAAATTTTATTATAAAACTCCGAAAGGTCGTCATCAGATAGATGCTCTGCTGCTGAAACTTCCGGTCTTCGGAGGAATTTTAAGAAAGATCGCCGTTGCCAGATTTTCCAGAATTCTCTCGACCTTGCTTTCATCCGGCGTGCCGATTCTTCAATCATTGGAAATTACGGCAAAAACCGCCGGAAATGTAATTATCGAAAATGCTATTTTAGAAGTCCGTGCCGGAGTCGAACGCGGTGAAAACTTTGTTGATCCGCTCAAAGCCACGGATGTTTTTCCCGAAATGGTCAGCCAGATGATCGGAGTCGGTGAGCAGACGGGTGCAATGGACGCGATGCTCGGAAAGATCGCCGATTTCTATGAAGACGAAGTTGACGCGGCAATCGCCGATCTGCTCGCTATGATCGAACCCGCATTGATCGCATTTCTCGGCATAACGATCGGTTCAATCGTTATCTCGATGTATCTGCCGTTATTTACGCTCATCGGAAAATTAGCCGGCGGTCCTAAATAATCTTAATTTGATTTAATTCGTGCACCTTTTTTGATTTAATTCGTGCGTTTCTTTTATTTAATCTTTGCACCCCTAGCTAAGTTGTTAAGATCAAAAGAATTATACAAAATATCAGTTTTAGAGCCTGTATTAATTTACAGGCTCTTTCTTTTATTATGAAAATTGAATGCTAATGATTCTAATCTTTTAGTAATACAGCGTAAGGTTTAATTAATTTAGCTGCTAACTTAATTTTTTTTGAGTTTTTTTCATCTTCTTCCGTATCAACATTCGATTTTACTAAACAACCCTTATCTGTTCTTCCACTTAAATATTGAGA
>JBGTKR010000500.1:0-5465 GCA_041744535.1 Pyrinomonadaceae bacterium | reverse complement strand
GCGGTTTCATAATTTCCGAACCCGCGCTCGAACTCCACATAATCGGCAAAAGTCCGGCAACAACCGTCGTTACGGTCATAACTTTCGGACGCAGACGCAGTAAAGCACCTTCGATAACGGCTTCCATCAAATCTTTCTTGTCCAACGCACCGAGGTCTTTGCGTTTTTTCTCGACTGCTTCTTCCAAATAAATCACCATCACAACACCCGTCTGCACGGCAGTTCCGAAAAGTGCGATAAAGCCGACCCAGACGGCGACCGAAAAGTTGTAACCGAGCAGCCATTGCAGATAAATTCCGCCCGTTAATGCAAACGGCACGGCAAGCAGAACGTGAGCCGCTTCGACTGCCGAGTTATATGTCATATAAAGCAAGCCGAAAATTAGAAGCAGAACTATCGGAATAACGAGCATCAGACGTTGTTTTGCCCGCTGCTGATTTTCAAATTGACCGCTCCAGTCAATGTAATATCCGGGCGGCAGTTGGACTTTTTGTTTAACGATTTCGTCAGCTTCGGCGACGAATGAACCGATGTCCCGCCCGCGAACATTTAGCAGAACTGTTCCCTTCAAAAGCCCGTTCTCGCTTTGGATCATCGAAGCCCCGTCGGTCGTGCGAATGTCGGCAACTTGTGAAAGCGGAATTGTCATTCCATCCGCCATAATGAGTGGAATTTGTCCGAGATTTTCAATTTTGTCGCGGAATTCGGGAGCGTAACGCACGCGAATCGGGAAGCGTTGGCGACCTTCGATTGTCGTCGAAAGATTCGTTTCACCGATGCCTTTTTCGATGACATCATTTATCATTCCGACATCAATTCCATAACGTGCCGCCGCTTGTCTGTTTATATCAATATCAATATACGGCGTGCCGATAACCTTTTCGGGATAAACGTCTTTCGCCCCGTCAACTGTGCTGACTGCCGCCGCAACTTCATTGGAAAGTTTCTCCAAAGTCTTTAAATCATTGCCGAAAATCTTGACACCGATCTCCGAACGAATCCCCGTTGCGAGCATTTCAATTCGGTTAATGATCGGTTGTGTCCAGATGTTTGTAACGCCGGGCATTTTTAATTTTGAATCCATTTCGGCAATTAAAGATTCGCGTGTAACGTCCGCCCGCCATTCCTCCTTCGGCTTCAAATGAATGATCGTTTCATTCATATTGACGGGTGCGGGATCGGTTGATGAATCCGCCCGTCCGACTTTGCCGACCGCCCATGCTACTTCCGGGAATGAAGCGATAATTTTGTCCTGTTTTGCT
Organism: Pyrinomonadaceae bacterium; assembly: GCA_041744535.1. Taxonomy (GTDB): domain Bacteria; phylum Acidobacteriota; class Blastocatellia; order Pyrinomonadales; family Pyrinomonadaceae; genus Aridibacter. The sequence continues at coordinate 4,203 of JBGTKR010000500.1, read as the reverse complement.
ATCAGTTTTAACGCTTCATCCATCGAAATCGCCGGATCGGTAACGGGCATATACATCAGATCGCCCTCATTTAAGTTCGGCATAAATTCCGAACCGATGCCGACAGCGAGAAAAACCGCACCACTGAACAATGCCAACGCAATCGAAACCGCGATAAAACGATGTTTGAGTGCGGCAACCAATGCGGGTTTATAAAGTTTTTGCAGAAAACGCATCACGAAATTTGAATCTTCCGATTTCATTTTTCCGCCGAGCAAGAATGTGCATAGAACGGGAACAAGTGAAACGGCGATAATCGTCGAACCGATCATCGCAAAAGTTTTTGTAAATGCAAGCGGATGAAAGAGTTTGCCTTCACGCCCTTCGAGTGCGAAAACAGGTATAAACGCCAAAATAATTATCGCCATCGAAAAGAAAACAGGTCTTGCTACGAGTTTTGTAGATTCTAAAACTGCGTGTCCTACCGCCCGTTTGTCGTTCGTATCAACATCATTTTTCTCCATATACCGAAAGGCATTTTCGGTTACGACAATTCCCGCATCAACTAAAACTCCGATAGCAATCGCAATTCCCGAAAGCGACATAATATTTGATGAAATGCCCATAAAATACATAAACAAAAAGGACATCAAAACCGCAAGCGGAAGTGGAATCGTAACGATCAAGACGGAACGAAAGTGTCCGAGAAAAAGAATCATTACAAGCGTAACGAGAATCAATTCCTCAATCAAAGTGTGTGTCAGCGTTGAAGTTGCACGATTTATAAGTTGTGTTCGGTCATAAAACGGCACGATCTTAACGCCTTCCGGCAAGCCGACTTCGATTTCTTTTATTTTCTTTTTCGTCGCTTCAATAACATCCAAAGTATTTACGCCGTAACGTGCGATGACCACACCGCCCACTGCTTCCTTTCCGTTCTTATCTAAAGCACCGACGCGAAACGCATCACCGATTTTTACTTGTCCAACATTTTTGACATAAACGGGCGTTCCGTTTGACGAACCGATGACGATATTTTCGACATCTGCCGTTGACTCGACCAAACCGATTCCGCGAACAACCGCCCATTGTCCAGATTGCTCGACGACATTTCCGCCGACGTTGGTATTCGACTTTTGCACCGATTCGATAATTTTTGAAATCGGAATGCCGTAACTTCGCAATTGATTCGGATCAACATCAATCTGATATTGCTGAACATAACCGCCGACGGAAGCGACTTCCGCCACACCTTTTACAGAATTCAGCTGATAACGGACAAACCAATCCTGCATTGTCCGCATTTCACGCAGAGAGTATTTATCCGATTCGAGCGTGTACCAAAAAACCTGTCCAACGCCTGTCGCATCCGGTCCGAGCGTCGGCGTAACGCCTTCGGGAAGTTGACTTGCAACAACATTCAAACGCTCCAAAATCCGCGTTCTCGCAAAATATAATTCGACATTTTCATCGAAAATTATATTTATCATCGAGAAACTAAACGCCGAACTTGCCCGCACGACCTTAACGCCCGGAAGTCCCTGCAAATTCGTGACAAGCGGATAAGTTATCTGGTCTTCAACCTCCTGCGGCGAGCGTCCCGCCCAATCGGTGAAAACGATAACCTGATTTTCCGAAACATCGGGAATCGCATCAATCGGCGTATGCACCAATGCCCAATATCCTGCTCCCGCAATGCCTAAAAACAATGCGAGAACAATAACCCGATTTTTCAGCGACCATTCAATAATTGCGTGAATCATAATTTTTTACAGTTGTCAGTTATCAGTTATCAGTTTTCAGTTATTAGCAATATTTCCATAACACTGTTCACTGATAACTGATAACTGTTGACTGTTTAGTATGCTGTCGTTGAAATAGTTGTTTTGCCGGTTTCTGCTCCTTCATAGGAAACTTGAGCCGTCCAATCGCCAGCCATTTCGACATCTAATTTACCTTTGAATTGTCCCGGCGTTCCGGTCGTGCTTAGATTTGCGGAGTTGTTCATTTCCGCCATCGAACCCATCGCCGGCATATTGAAATTTAAAGATGCCGCATTTATATCAACCGGATTTCCCGCTCCATCCGTAAACGCAAGCAATATGTCCTGCTGACCACTTTGCAGTTTGCCTTCGGCGTTATAAAGCGTAACGGTCAATTTATCATTAACCTTTTTTTCTGCGATCTTTTTCATATCAGAACCTGTCGCCGTCCCCACACCGCCGCAAGCCGCCGCGATTGCGACCAATGAAAGAAGTATTGTTAATCCAATAATTTTTGTTGTTTTTGTCATTTTTCTATTTCTCCTGAAATTTTTTATATAAAATTGTCTTAATAAAAACCGCGAGATCCGCGTTCTGTTTCTTTTCTTATTCACGTTTATCCGCAGACAAAAATCTCCCGCCTTAAACGCAAAAATGCCTTAATTTCAAGCATATTTCACCTGAAAAAAAGACGCACTTTTAGTTTAAAGTTAAATTAAAATTCGTTGATGTTGAATGTATTTCGGTAGGAATTGTCGCGGCGTAATGCTGTTTGCAAATTTCACAATGCTGTCTTCCTTCGGTGTGGTCGAAAAAAGAATTTCAAACAGCGAAACCTTCTCCGAAGCAATAATCACCGGAGCAAGATTTATATTTGAAACCGCAGTCGTATTCGTCGGCATATTTTGCGAACAAACAAGCACACGGCACAAATATTTTGCGTTTGCATTTTTCGGCTCAGTAGATTTTGAAGCCTTATCCTTACAGCATTTCATCGGGCAAACATTCTCTTTCATCTTCATATCGCCGCCCTGCAAAGGCGTGCCTGAAAACACGCTTACGGAAAGCATCAAAATGAAAAATAAAGTTTTTAGCCGATTTGCCATAACTTTTGTTAGATTAACTTTGTTAGAAAAGGTTGTCAATCAAATTTTACGTGAAAAAAATTCGATTCGATTCTAAATAATGCTGGAAATTCTATAAATTATTTCATTTATTTGTGTTTCCGGTGTTCCGCAAGCAAATATTTTGATAATTCTTCTTTGTGATTGAAACCGTTTATCTTTTTCAGAAATTGATTTTGAACTTTGGGATTTTCAATTTCTGTTTTTCGACATTTGCTCAATTTCAAATAATATTCTTCCAAATCAATCCCGACAAATCTTCTGTTTAACAAATTCGCCGCAATTCCCGTCGTGCTTGAACCTGTGAACGGGTCTAAAATCCAAGCCTTCGGTTTTGTCGAAGCTAAAATTATCCTTGCAAGAAGCGAAAGCGGTTTTTGTGTCGGATGTTTTCCTTGATCTTTTTCCCACTTTTGAATTGCCGGAAGTGTCCAGACATCCTTCATTGGCTGGTTTTCATTAATTTTCTTCATTAACTCATAATTGTAATAATGTGCTTTCTTTTCGGTTTTTCTCGCCCAAATAATCTGTTCGGTTGAATAAGTAAAAGTTCGCTTTGCCCAACTCGGCGGCGGATTTGTTTTTTGCCAAGTTATGACGTTCAGAATCTTATAATTCAAAGCAGTTAAAACTTGTCCGATTGAAAAAATGTTGTGCATCGCTGCGGCTAATCCAAATCGTTGCATTTTCATTTATTTTGTCGCGGATTAACAAAATTTGTTTTATCCGTGAAACAAGATTTGATCTTATAGAAAAAAGATCGTATTTTTGATCGGAAACGAATTATGAATACTTCATTTGAAAGAAGCGAGAATACAAAAGTCGAATGGCTCACGCCGCCGGAACTGGTTAAAAAACTCGGCGATTTTGACCTTGATCCGTGCAGTCCGGTCAATGCACCGTTTGTCCACGCCAAAACAAATTATACGATTGAAGACGATGGTCTATCGAAAGAACTTTTCGGCAGAGTATTTATGAACCCTCCGTACGGAAGAGATTTATATTTATGGCTCGAAAAATTGAAAAATCACGGCAATGGCATCGCCGTAATTTTTGCCCGAACCGAAACTAAATGTTTTTTTGAAAATGTCTGGTATTCAGCGGACGCACTGCTTTTCGTCAAAGGCAGAATCCGATTTTATCACGTTTCCGGCGAACAAGGCGGAACTGCGGGTGCACCGAGCGTTTTTATCGCTTACGGAAAAGAAAACGCTTTAGCTTTGAAAAACAGCGGAATCGAAGGCAGATATTTGGAATTATAAAATTTCGTAAGCAATAAGGTCGGCAACATTAAATTCAGCATCGAAAATCCAAGAGTTTTCCTGTAACAATTTTTT
>JBGTKR010000499.1:0-3696 GCA_041744535.1 Pyrinomonadaceae bacterium | reverse complement strand
ATTTTCAAATTCAATCGTCGTATCATCGGGATTAATGGATGAAATCTTTTTCGTCAGAGGTTCTTCGTTTCCTTTCAAATAAAATATCGAAACTTCCGCACCCGGTTCGCTCGAAACTGTCAAATTACTCGTTTTGACATTACGCACGACTTCTTTGGTTTTAACAACAACCGTGCGTTGGACACGCGAGCTGCTGCTAGTTCTTCTGGTTTTCGTTCTGCCGCTTGAACGCCGAACTGTTTTCGGCTTCGATTTGGCGACTTCTTTAAACGAAACACGCACACCGATGTCCTGCGAATAAACCGGCAATACCGATGAACAAAATAAAATGAAAATTATCGCAAGGGTTATTTTTGTAAATTTATTGCATTTATACATTGTAAATTTATTGCATTTATACATATTGAAAGCACCCAAATTTTTTGAATAGCATATCACATCATTTTTCGATAATGAAGATTTTCAAGATTTCGGTAATGTCCTATTAGTTTGTTGCCGGTAAATGATGAAGTTTCTTACTTTGCGTTCTTTGCGACTTTGCGGGAGAAAAATGTTTCCCGCAAAGCCCGCTAAATTCGCCAAGAAGAAAAAGCAGCACAATTTAGGACACCACTAAGATTTCAATTTTATTAAGCAGGTTAAAAAAAGTTTTCAAGAGCAACAAAGTTTTTGAAATCATTTAAAACTTTATTGCTCTTGGTATAACCGTTATGACTTTTATCAAAAATTAAATTTCAAAGCAAATTGAATTCTTCTGCCCGGAGTAACCGTATCAACTGCTTGACCAAATCCCGGTGCTTCCAAAATACGAACCGGAATTCCGAAGTTTGCACGATTGATAAAATTGAAAATATCGGTTCTGAATTCAATGGATTTTGATTCGCCGATCCTGAATTGCTTCAAGAACGACAGATCCAATTCCAGAATACTTCCGGCACGAAAACTATTTCGCGGAACAGAACCGTCTTCACCGATATTAGCTAACATAGCAGTCAAATCCGCTCCCTGTGTCAAAACCAGTGGTTGGCGGCGGTCATTTGTAACGGTTATAAATTGGGTATTGTCCAATCTGTCCGTCAAATTACCGTCAAGGTTTACATCGAAAATGCTGTTGACCGTAAACGGTTGTCCCGTATTATATTTACCCGTTCCGCTGACCGTCCAATCGCCAAACAAAAACCTGACAAAACCGTTTTCATTTCTAAACGACGGCAAATCATAAATAAAACTGTATGTAAATCTATGCCGCACATCAAAATTCGCAACCGCATATTCGCCCGAAGGATTTATGCTGTTTTGCGGAAGTGCATAAGCCCCGGCAAGATCAAAAACATCCGATACATCATCTTCTACTTTGCCGTAAACATAATTTGCCTGATATTGGAAATTATTGGTTAAACGTCCGCGAAGACCAATTTGCAAAGAATGATATTGAGAACTTCCGGTTGTTTCAAACTGATTGAGAGGACCTAATGCAGTTGGTCTTCCATTGTTCAATAAATCTCCAAATGTAACGGGATTAACCGTCGGACTAACGGTAATGCCAGTAATAGACGGAAGATTAGCTGATCCGGTAATACCATCTATCAATGATATATTGTTAATGCCTAAATTGGGTGTGGTGGCTCGGAGCAGATTCCGTCCGGTTGTTCCTACATACGCAACCGAAAGGAATGTATTTTGGAAAAGCTCTTGTTCAACACCAATTGAATATTGGTGCGAATAAGGAGTATCTAATTTCCTTGTTGGTAGGGTTGCTCCAAATGCAGATGGAAAAGTATTAAGTATACCATCCAGTAATTGATTAAAATTTAAGGCTGGATTAATTGTATTAAGTGTGCCAGGTTGTATGATCGGTAAATTGTTAAAAACGGATGTCAAAGGATTGAACAGAAAAAAATCGCCCGCTCCCAAAGGGACTCCACCGAAATTAATTGTGGTAAATGTCGGAAAATTCCGGGATTGACTGACAACTGAACCGAGTATCTGATCGTAATAAAGTCCATATCCTCCACGAATTACAGTCTTTGGAGTAATTGATGCAGCCAGACCGATTCGGGGGGCGAAATTATTGCGGTCAGATTCAAAGATTTCAGTTCGACCATCAATAAAATTAGATAAATTTGCAACAGATGTTGGAAGTGTCTGGGAGAATGTGGACTCGATTTTGTTGTCCGCTTCCGTCGGAGTCGTATTTAACTCATACCGAAGACCGAACGATAATAGAATTTTTGAATTAACCCGCCACTCGTCTTGGGCAAAAAAGTCTAATTGATTATATCTTAATTTTATTCTGGAATCGCTACCGGATGGTATCAAAGTTTGGAAAAACCCCGTCGCCGCTCCAGCAGATGCTAAATCTGTGCCGGAACAAAATGGAAGTATTGCACCGGAAGATAATGAAAAACATTCGCCAAACAAGTTGGGAACTCCACTAAAAGTAACTAATGGTCGGGTATTTTTTTGCAAATCACTATCTAAAATTGTTCTTCTTATATCAGTTCCAAAAGAAATAAGATGGCTTCCAGCTTGCAATCTTAAAGTGTCGGCAATTTGAAATGTATTGTTTGTTCGCTGTTGTGGAAAATTAAATACATCAACGCCAACCGGACTAAATCCAGAGATATTAAGCTGACCTATCGGACCTAAGAAATAATCTGATGTAGAAGTATTTGCAACAGTCCCAAAACAAGCAGTTGCAGCGGGACAGAAAACTGGTTCGGGAAGTGTAAGATTTTCAATTACTCTTGCATTTAGCAAAAATCTTCTTTCATCAGGATTGGAAATAGTATTCGCATCAATTGGAAGTAGAAAGTCGTCTCGAAGTTCATCAAAGTTTAAATCCGTTCGTCCCCACGAAAATCTCAATTCATTTGACAGATTATTAGTTAAACCACCCGTCAGATAGGTTGAAAAATTATCCGTGCGGACAAGTGGACGAATACTTGAAAATAATGCTCCGCCGACATCGGTTAAATCACGAGAATCTTGCGTGTAATTATATCGGGCTGTTAAAATCTGCTGATTTCCGTTTATCTTAAAGATATTCCAATCAACTTTTCCAGAAAAAATGCGTCCCCACGCGTCGGCTGAAAGTGCTTGTGTATAAGTGTTATTTCCATAGACTCCGTTTGGATTATTAGGAAATGGAAATAAACTAAATACCGCATCACCTTCTACGGAAGTTGGAAAAACTAAATCACCTGCATTTGTATTTAATCCGTTCGCACCGCCATTAAACAATCCACGTTGTGCGACTGTCGGAACAGCAAAATTGCCTTCTTTAGTAGCATTGAGTTTCTGACCTTCGCCGGAAACAAAGAAAAATGCTTTATTTTTTACAATCGGACCGCCGATGGCAAATCCACCTTGCAGAAGTCTAAATTCGTCTTTTTCTCCCGCATCATTAAATATTGATATAGGATTTCCGTCTAAATTGACAGGAACTACATTACCGTTTGATCGAGTTGCGGTTAAAAAGCCGGAAGTATCACCGCCTGCATTGTCAAAAAAATCACGGGCGTTTAATTCGTCGGTATTGAGTATTCCGTAGATTGTTCCGTGAAAAGAATTTCCGCCGGATTTTGAAATTGCGTTGATTTGTCCGCCGAGGTTGCGTCCGAATTCCGCCGGAGCAAGCAAAGTTATGATTTGAAATTCTTGGATGGATTCGATCGGTTGCGGCACGAGGGCGAA
>JBGTKR010000498.1:0-3109 GCA_041744535.1 Pyrinomonadaceae bacterium | reverse complement strand
TTTCTCTCTACAATTAACCTTTAACAAATCTATGGCACGAAAAAAAGTTGGACTAGCATTATCGGGCGGAGCGGCGAGAGGTTTTGCACATCTCGGCGTGGTTAAAGCCCTCAAAGAACATAACATTCCGATTGATTATATCGCCGGAACTTCCGCCGGTTCGTTTGCCGGCGGAGCGATTGCCGCCGGGATGTCAATCGAAAATATCATCGAAGTCGGCAAAAAAATAAGCTGGTATCGGATGAGCAAACTTTCATTTTCCGCCAAAGGTTTGATTTCAAATCAGCCGATTGCCGATCTGATAAACAATAATTTTCCCTTTAATAAATTTGAAGATTTAATGATTCCGTTTGCGGCGATTGCGACGAATCTTGAAACGGGCGATGAAGTTGTTTTCAAGGACACGGGCGATATGGGGTTTGCGATCTGTTCGAGTTGTGCGATTCCGGGCGTTTTCGCACCGCTGGTGGATTCGGACGGAAACAGATTCATAGACGGCGGAGTTGTCGCTCCCGTTCCGACAAAAGCCGTTAAGGAAATGGGTGCGGACATTGTTATCGCCGTTGACGTAATTTCTTCGGGAGCGGATTACTGGGGTTCGCCGTCAACGCTCGTCGGCATAATTTTTCAATCCGCCCTGATGCTCCTGCAAACCGCTTCCAAACATCAGCACATTCAAGCCGACGCGGTCATTATTCCGCCAATCGCTCATCTCAGACCGGACGAGATCGGCAAAATGAACGAATTTATCGAACTCGGCGAAAAAGCCGCACTTGAACAAATTGATGAGATTAAAAAATTAATTAATGAAGACTAAATGAATTTTGCCCCGCGAAACACGCGAAAACACGCGAAAAAAAGAGTGAGAGAAAATAATTCTTTTGTTTATATTTCGCGTTCTTTCGCGTATTTCGCGGGCAGATATTTCTTATCTGAGAATTTATCTTCTTGATTTAAATCCTACTTTCAAAATATATTCGCCTTCGCTCAACCCGTTTGCTCCGGCAACGCCGATCAAAATGCTGTAAGGGCTGTTGATCGAAATATATTCAATTGTTCTCGTTCCGTCATCTCTATTCGTAACCCGTCTGTTTCGGCTGACATCCGCATAGATCGGATATTTCGCTTCGCACGAAATCGCCGATGTAACATCCGGCGGAACTTGCTGTGAGTTCGGATTCATTCCCTGCCGCAGTACGTATAGATTTATCCGCTTTCCCTCCTTCGGCACAACCGTGATCGTCATCACCGCCTGTGCCGGCATCGTCATCCGGTAAAGCACGTGATTACCGTTAAACATCTCGAACCGCGTCCCCGGAAAACAAGCTACCGAACTTCTCTCCGCCCAACGCAGATTCAAAATTCTCACCCCGTCCGAAAGATTCCCCGTAACCTGTCCGGCGGCATAACCTTCCGGCAAACTCAGCGGATTGACCTTCACGGGCTGCTGTTCCACCGTTCTTCTGTCAATCTTTTCTCCAACGGGTGTCATCTGCCCGAACGAAAAAATGCTTAACGAAAATATCATTACAAATAAGCTAATTGTTGATTTCATTATGTTTTCATCTCCTTAAAATACATCACTTCGATGAAATCATCGTTGACGATAATTTCAAAATTCACATCCATCAAATTAACGGACTTACGTATAGTGTATTTTTCGATAAAAACATTTCACTTTTTTTAGACAAATATATTTTTTTATATTGCCGACCAATCCAAAATCGCACAAAACTACTGCAAATGCTCAACAATTCTATTCTGTTGGTTCTACTGAGAATTTAATGGAACTGCATCAAAAAGGCGGAAACCCGCGTGTCAACAAGGGTGATGTTGGCAAATCAGCAAGTTTCTAATCAAACAGCACCCTCCATAACTGCCCTTGTTTCCGCCTTTGTTTCCACTAAATTCTCAGTAGAACCATTCTGTTAAACTATTTTCCGCAAAATCGTTCTTGAAGGCGAACCATCGCCTGCACCATCCGCAATTTTCAAAGGCAAACTGATTAATTCATATTCGCCATCCGAAACTTCCCGCAAGTCTAAACCCTCCAAAATTATCACTCCGTTTTTAAGCAAAGTTATGTGCGTTTCGGGCGATTCGGCATCGAAGGCTTCGACTGATAAGTAATCTATGCCGACGAGTTTTATGCCCTTTTTGACAATGGTTTTGGCGGCTTCGTGGGAAATATATGTAAAATCTTTGCGGAAATTTTGATCGAAATTACTCCAAAATTCGGAGTTTCGCGTTTTGAACAAAAGCCGCTCGACGTTTTCTAAGTTTTCGATGTGTTCGGGTTCGATTGACATTACATCTTCGCCTAATTCAACAACGCGGCATTTGCCGATCAAAACATTTAAATCGAGGTCAATAATTTTCTTTGTGCCTTCGATAAAATGGTTCGGTGCATCAACGTGCGTTCCCGTGTGAACGCCCATACAAATTTGGGAAACATTGGCATTGTCGCCGTTTTCGATTGAAAGTTTTAAGTCAATCTCAACACTCGGATCGCCTTCATAAACGGGCGTTTTACTGCTGATCGGGACGGATACATCGTAAATTTTCATAATTTTCAGCATACTTCGGCAAAGAAATTTGAGCAAGCTGTTTGTTAAAATTCGCCGATTCTGTTTAAGATGAAATTGTTATAATATTATTTTAGGATTTTAGATTTAGTTTTCACAAATAAAATGGAAATACAAAGACAAGAACATAAAAATAAAGGTGCTTTTTTTATCGAGGAAGACGGCGATTGGGTGGCGGAGATGACCTATTACCGCGAAGGACAAAGGAAAATTGTTATTGACCATACGGAAGTTGACGAAGATTTACAGGGGCAAGGCGTTGGCAAATCGTTGGTCGAGGAAGCGGTAAAATTTGCCGAAGACAATAATTTGTTGATAAAACCCGTCTGCCCGTTTGTTAAAAAAATCCTCGAATCGGATGAAAAATATGAGGATGTTCTGACGCGATAAGTTTCAGGAAGTTTGCAGAGTTTCAGAGTTACTGAAAGTTGCAGAGTTAAAGTTTCCGCAACTCTAAACTCTAAACCCTAAATCCTAAACCCTTTCAAAATGGCGAGCAAGAGAATTTCAGCATCGAGCTATTC
>JBGTKR010000497.1:0-5342 GCA_041744535.1 Pyrinomonadaceae bacterium | reverse complement strand
CGGCGACTTTAAGCCTAAAAAGATAAAATCGGAAAATCAAAATCCCGAACCGACCAATAAATCAAAAATTCTGATGTGGTTTTTGCTGCTCGTCGTGCTGATGACCTTCGGCGGTTTGATTTCCGCGTATGTCGTGATTGCGACCAATAATGCTCTGGAATGGCAACCGTTTTCATTACCCGTTCAGGTTTGGATCAGCACCGTAATTATTCTTGCCAGCAGCATTACATATCACATTGCAAAAACTGCATTGCACAAAGAAAATAATAAAAAGGCAAAAAAATGGTTTTTGATCACAACCGTTTTAGGTGCATTTTTTATCTCGTCGCAAATTCTTTCCTGGCTCGCCCTTGTCAATCGCGGACTTTATATGCACGGAAATCCCTACGCCGGATTTTTTTATATTTTAACCGCCGTCCACGCCGTCCACGTTCTCGGCGGAATCGCCGCACTCGGTTATATTATTTTGCGGACTTGGAATCGAACCATTTCTAAAAGAGAAATCGCAAAACGCAAAAACGATGCAACGGCAATCGGCTGGTATTGGCACACGATGGACGGACTTTGGTTGATTTTGCTGTTTTTATTGGGTTTTTGGAATTAACAAATAATGGAAAATATTGCCGAAGAAAAATATCGAAAAAATTCCAAAGTTTTAATTAACGTCATTTCGATTGCGATTCCGCTTGTCGTGGCGGTTTTGCTGGCTTTTCCCGAAAAACTCGATCTCGGCAAATGGACGAAAATTCTGCCGCATATCATCGGGACGATCAATACTTTAACTACATTTGCTTTGCTTGCCGGTTTATATTTTATCAAAAAAAATAACATCAAACTTCACCGCACGGCGATGATGACCGCATTTTCATTGGGCGGAATTTTTCTGGTTTGCTACGTTCTGTATCATCTGACAAATCCCGCCAATAAATTCAGCGGCGAAGGATTTGTCAGATACGTCTATTTGTTGATCCTGTTTTCACACATACTTTTATCGCTGATCGTGCTTCCATTCGTTCTGCGGGCTTTGTTTTATGCCCTCACCGCACAGTTTGAAAAACACCGTAAAATAGTCAGATTTGCCTACCCGCTTTGGCTGTATGTTTCGGTTACGGGCGTGATCGTCTATCTTATGCTATATCAATTGTTTCCGTCGGTTTAAAAAATTCGGTTTGGCGGTTGAAATAAAAAAATAACAAGTGTATATTTGTTCCGTTGAAAATTTTCAACGCCTAAGTTGAGTTCATTGTTAATCAGCACGGGGGAACCAAATTTCTAATTTATTTTAGAAACGGGGGCGAAGCTAAAATTTTTTAGCGGGGAAACTTCTTCATCCCCAGCCCGGCAGCTAACCTCGTAGGCGTGGCGAAGAAGATACGAAAAAGAGTTGTTTTTTTATCAAAAGCACAATTTTTGAGTTCTTTGTGCCTTAGCTTTTTCAACAAATTGCAAGACTGAAAAGTCTTCTTCAAAGCAGAAAAAGTTCCGAAACCGTTTGTGTGTTTCGGAACTTTTTTGGATTTAAAAAAATCAGTTTTTAATTAGCAAGCGTTAGTTTTGAAAGTTTAATATCCTTTAACGGAATCTTATAACTTTTATCAAACACCAAAACCTGCGGCTTGGCTTTAAGCGGAATTGTAAAATTCTGGGTTCTTTTATTTATTAAAATCTTTTCCGTCTGTTTTCCGGCGGAAGTTGTAATTTCGACATCTAAAGGCAATGTGAAAACAGCCGGAACTCCGTTGGAAAATGTTTGAGTTTGTGTGGTCGTCAACTCCAGATTTTTTGAACTTGGATTAAAAACTTGTTTAATCTGCAATTTCGGATAACCTTTCCCGTAAACCCATTGTTTAAAAAACCAGTCCAAATCCTTGCCTGAAACTTCTTCCAACGCCTTTTGCAGATCAGCGGTTTCGACATTTTGAAATTTATGCCGGTTTAAGTAAAGATTTATTCCTTTCCAGAAAACATCGCTGCCTAATTCCTCACGCAAAGTATGTATGACGACTCCGCCTTTTTGGTAGGTGATCGGCGTAAACATTGTTTGTGTATCGTTTTTGGGATCGGCTTCCGGGTTATACAAAGCATATTGAGAATTTTCCCTCAGCGAAATGTATGTAAAAAATTCGGTTGCATCGCTTTCAATTTTTTCAATATATTGTCTGCGACCATACATTTTTTCACGAAAAGCGGCTTCCATAAATGTCGCAAAACCTTCATTTAACCAAAGTTCCGACCAGTTTTTGCAGGTTACGAGATTTCCGAACCATGAATGAGCGAGTTCGTGCGAAACTAAATCTTCGACCAAATTCTGCCCGAAAGGGATTTTGGCAAAAAATATTTCCGTATCAGCCATTGTAGTTGCGGTGATATTTTCCATCCCGCCGAATTGAAATTCAGCTACCATCGTCTGATCATATTTATTATACGGATAATCAACTCCGGTGAGGTTTTCAAACACCGCGAACATATTCTTCGTCTTGCCGTAAGCCTTTTGAACAATATCTTTTTGTCCGGGATAGACATAAAAGCCGAGCGGAATATCTTTGTATTTATCGGAAATTTTTTCGTAAGTTCCGACGATAAAAGAGGTTAAATAAAGCGAATGCGGAACGGGCATTTTGTAATGAAAAGTCGTCGTGCCGTTCTTATTTTCAACCGTTTCCAGAAGTTCGCCGTTTCCGATCACGGTTTCGCCGGTTTTGACCGTAATAAATTTTTCGGTTGTCGCTTTATCATCGGGAAAATCAAACGACGGCAGCCAATGGTGCGTTTCTTCGGCTTCGCCTTGCGTCCAAATCTGCGAGTGTCTGACAATTCTGCCTTTGTTTTTTAATTCATCAACAAAATATATTCCTTTCTTGGGTTTTGCCGCATATTTGAATCTGACGGAGATTAATTCATCGGGAGCGTAATTTCTGTCAAGCGTAATAAAAATATTTTTATCGGTGGTTCTGAATATTAAATTCTTGCTGTCTGATTCGAGTTTTACCGATTCGAAAACAATCCCTTCCGCATCGAGTTTGAGCAGATTGAAATCATTCTGTAAAGGTTTAAGCTGAATTGTCGAATCACCGAAAACATTTTTATTTTTGCGGTCAAAATCGAGCCTGATTATGTAATGCTGAACGTCATAAGTTCTTTCACGATTTAATAAGTCGTTTTGTGCCGATGCGGAGGTTGAAAAAACAAAACCGATCAATAAAAAAACCGAAAAAATAATTTTCATAATAAATAAAAAATACCGAATGTTAATTTTTGTAATTTATGCGAAATTTTGAAACAAAAACTTGTCTGACTTTCAGACAAAAAGTTAATGAGTTAAGATGTATGTAAAACAAGAATAGATTGATGTCAAATTCAGTTGGAAAAGTTTTATGAAAAAAATATTATTTTGGATGATGATTTTAACCGTCAGCGTAGCCGGACAGCAGACAACGCCGACACCTGTTTTATATTCTCAGATGACAATCGAGAATATGAAAAAAATTCAGCAGATGGCTTTGCAGAGTGATTATTCATTAAAGCAAACCGCTTATATGTCGAACAATATCGGTCCGCGTCTGACGGGTTCTCCGCAGGCGGAAAGGGCGGTTCAATATGTCGCCGACGAGATGAGAAAACTCGGTTTGGAAGTTCAATTACAGGAATTGATCGTTCCGCATTGGGTTCGCGGTGATGAAAAGGGAGAATTGATCGAATTTGAAGGAATGGCAAAAGGCACGACGCAAAAGATCGTTCTGACGGCACTCGGCGGAAGCATTGCCACGCCCCAAAACGGTTTGATCGCTGAGATCGTCGTTGTCGGTTCGTTTGATGAATTGGAGAAGCTGGGACGCGATAAGGTCGAGGGAAAAATAGTTCTTTTCAATTATAAATATGACCGCGAAATGGCGGAAGTCGGCTTCGGCACGAATGCTTATGGAATGGCAACTCAATATCGCGGAGGCGGAGCGATTGCGGCGGCAAAATTAGGTGCGGTCGGTGCATTGGTTCGTTCAGCCGGAGCTTCGCAAAACCGTCTGCCGCACACGGGCGGAATGCGTTATGAGGACGGTGTTAAAAAAATTCCTTCGGCGGCGGTTGCGTTTGAGGATGCGGAAATCATTGCTTATCTGGCAAAGGCGGGCAAGGTTCGTATGAAATTGCTTTTAACTCCGAAAACATTGCCGGATACGATCAGCTACAACGTCATTGCCGATCTGAAGGGAAGTGAAAAACCCGATGAAATCGTCATCGTTTCGGGGCATCTCGATTCGTGGGATTTGGGAACGGGAGCATTGGACGATGCCGTCGGTGTTGCCAACGCAATGCAAGTGCCGTATTTATTGAAGCAATTAAACATTAAACCGAAACGCACGATTCGCGTCGTGGCGTTTATGAATGAGGAAAACGGGTTTGTCGGTGCAAGAACTTATGCGGAAAAAGCCGATATAAAAAATACTTTTGCGGCAATCGAAAGCGATCTCGGAGCGAGTCATCCGATCGGTTTCGTCTTTGCCGGAAAACCGGAAGCATTACCCTTTTTCGCTCCGATCATATCGATTTTAAGCAGTCAGGGAGCAAGTCAGATTGATCTGCGACCAAGGGCGAGTTCGGATATAAGCACTTTAACCGAAGTCGGTGTGCCGTCCTTCGGACCTTGGTTCGATACGCGGACTTATTTTAATTATCACCACAACGCCGCCGATACTTTTGATAAGGTTGACCCGAAACACCTGGCTGAAAACGGTTCGGTGATGGCGGTTTTAGCCTATGGTTTGGCAAATCTCGAACAGCCGCTTCCGAGATAGATTTAAGATTTAATGTTCAAGATTCAAGATTTCAGGTCTAAACTAGGTTAATTAATTGTAGAATTTATGGTAGTGATCTAAAGTAATACTGAGTTTCTTCCGCTCCGTCGGAGCATTTGATAATAGCCCCGTGATTTATCGCGGGGAATTATCAAATAAAAGTTCTAAGTCCCGAAGGGACGGCAGATTCTTTCCTCCCTTCGGGACTTTAGATTTATCATTAGACATTATTGGAAATAAGAATTAGCCCGCGAATAAACGCGAAATTACGCGAAAAAAGAAACTCATAAAATCTTTTGTCTTATTTTCGCGGTCTTTCGCGTTTATTCGCGGAAAAAATATTCTTATAAGATTGAGCATTTTGTTATTTCCGATAATGTCTATTATATCCAACCCCGCGATAAATCACGGGGCTATTATCAGAAGTCCCTTGAGGACATATTTTTCAAAGCATTACTTTTAGAACACTACCGAATTTATTTCTTATGAATTTAACTCTTAATAGGATTTGTAATCTTAAATATTAAATGTTAAACCTTAAATCTATGGACA
>JBGTKR010000496.1:0-2000 GCA_041744535.1 Pyrinomonadaceae bacterium | reverse complement strand
ATATTTCGGTTTCATTTGACGAAATTTCGCCGATCACATTTAACGTGATCTCTGCATTTTCCATTTCGCCCGTGTGTTGGATTACGGATTGTGTCGGAATTACCGCACCGACGCGGACGAATATCGGCAGGCGTTCGAGCGATGTTTTCAGGTAATGAATTTTTCCGCTTTCGTGTTTTTCGCCTGTCCACCAATCTATCCATTCCGCCCCTTTCGGCAAATAAATCCCGCGTATTCTCGCACCATCTTTAACGACCGGAGCGACGAGAACATCCGAGCCGAGCATAAATTGATCGTTGATTAAATAAGTTTCTTTATCGTCGGGAAATTCATACCAGAGCGGACGCATCACGGGTTCGCCGGTTTGTTCGTGATTATAGAAAAGCGTGTAAATATACGGAAGAAATTTATAGCGGAGTTCGATGCTTTCGCGGTTGATCTTCGTGTATTCATCGCCGAAAGCCCAGGGTTCTTTGTCGCCGACCCAGCCGACGGAATGAGAACGCAAAAAAGGCGTTAAAGCGGCGGCTTGAAGCCAGCGTGTGTAAAGTTCCGCACTCGGCATATCCTGAAACCCGCCGACATCCGCACCGACAAATGGAATGCCCGAAACGCTCATATTCGCCAGCATCGGAATCGTCAAAGCTAAATGCTCCCAACTCGAAACATTATCGCCCGTCCAAACCGCCGCATATCTCTGAACTCCCGAAAATCCCGCCCGTGTTAAAACGAAAGGACGCGAATTCGGTTCGAGTTTCCGCAAGCCTTCAAATGACGCACGAGCCATCTGCATTCCGTAAACATTGTGATAACGCTTATGAATGGCGGGAAATCCATCGCCGAAATGCGGCGTGTCAACGGGAAAAGTTTTGTCGGGATGATGATAAACTTCCGGTTTTTCGGTTTTGTCTGTCAAAAAAACCCCCGGTTCGTTCATATCGTTCCAAAATCCGGCAACTCCTTCGTCCAAATGTTTTTGATAAAATGACGCAAACCAATCGCGTGCCTTCGGGTTTGTAAAATCGGGAAAAACCGATTCATTCGCCCAGACGTTGCGGACTAAATTCGAGCCGTCGGGATTTTTTACATAGACATCTTTATTTAATCCGTCCGCATAGACATTATAGTTTTTGTCAACTTTAATTCCCGGATCAATTATCAAAACCGTTCTGAATCCATCCGCTTTCAATTCATTTATCAACTTCGATGGATTCGGAAAACGCTCTTTGTTCCAAGTGAAAACGCGATATTCGTTCATATAATCAATGTCCAAATAGATCACGTCGGCAGGAATTTTGTTTCGGCGAAATTCTTCGGCAATCGTGCGAACTCTGGATTCGGGAAAATATGACCAACGCGATTGCTGATTTCCCAACGCCCAGATCGGCGGTAAGGGAGTTTTGCCCGTCAGATTTGCATAATCTTTGAGAACATTTTTCGGCGAATGCTCTTTACCGCCAGTAAAAACAAAATAATCGAGTTCGCCGCCGTCCGCACCGAATGTGTATCTTTCGGGCGAAGTTTTGCCCATATCGAAAAATGTGCGGAAAGTGTTATTGAAAAATATGCCGTAAGTTTTGCCGTCGTGGAGTGCGTAAAAGAACGGAATTGATTGATAGATCGGGTCTGTGCCGATTGGATAAGCGAAAGTGTCCGTATTCCAATTGACGATATATTTGCTGTTTCGCTGCATTTCCAAAAAGGCTTTTTCGCCGAAGCCGTAATATGTTTCGACTTCGCTTCGGCGGAGTTTTGAAGTTTTGATTTCGCCCGTTTCGTTATCAAAACTTGTCGGATGTTTGGCAACGTCCTGCACGACAATTTCGCCCGTTTCATCAAAAATCTTTATTATAAAAGACGTTTTTGAAATTGAAATTTTTGCACCGTTTTCGTTAGTTAAAATTATCTCATTCGCCGTCTGAGAAACTTTTACATCCGGCGTTTTGACTTTCATCAAAGGATCAAATGCGTATGAAAAATCACGTTCAAAAATTCCTTTC
>JBGTKR010000495.1:0-2183 GCA_041744535.1 Pyrinomonadaceae bacterium | reverse complement strand
CGCGGAGTTTTTCAAGGCGGAAACCCGACAGTTATGGAGGGTGCTTTTTGGATATTGCCGGTTAATTCCCGAACGCACCCTCATTGACATTCGGGTTTCTGCCCAAAACTCCGCGACCTCTCAACTAAATATAAAATCAATAAAATCCTTGATTGCAAAAGTCGTATTTGAAGAATCCGATTTGGATTCGTGATTAAATCTATCAACCGAGAATTTGAATTTTTCGTTTCGCAAATTTTGTTTTTGGTCTTCGATGTTTGCTTTTTCCTTTTGACGCGAATATTCCAAACCGCCTTTGCGGATAAATTCAATGATCTTCGGTAATTCTTCTGCATCAAACCAAACGCCGTGGTTTTTGCAGGAATCAATTATTACGCCTGATACTTTGGCAAAATTATTGCGGTTCATTAAATCTTTACAGATCGGACAGGGAACATAGCGGACTTTTTGAAGTTTCGGGTGATGCAGAATTTCGTCAAACTTTTTCAATACCGCCGATTGATTTTCACGATTTGCACAGATCGTTTCAAATGTTTCAATATCAGTCCAGATTCCTTCACATTTTTCGCATTCGGATAATTTTATTTCGTCAATTTCGATGAGCTTTAGTTTAACTCTGCATTGCGGACAATCTCCCGGATTCATTTCGTCAACAATATTTAAAGCGATTGCTTTAGAGCCGCAAAGCGGACAAAATTTGCTCCCTTCAAAAATTGTTCCGAAGCAGGAAGAACAGGATTTCGTTTTCAGACGGGAAGTACAATGGCTGCAATGAGCGGAATTATCGGAAACCGCCGCACCGCAATTCGGACAATTTAATGCTTCTACTTTCATAATTTTTAAGATTTATTAGCCACAGAGAGAACGGAGAGAAAAAAAAAAGAGATTTTATTATTTTTTTTTTTGAACTGGAACGATAGAACTGAAAAGGAAAATCGGGTTACGAAAACTCTATAACCTCTGTGTTCTCTGCGGCTAAATTATTCAAGTCTTTGAAGTGCGGCACGGCTCATAATTTTCATTGGTGCATCGAGTCCGGTCCAGATCTCGAACTGTTTCATTCCTTGTGCAACCAACATTGCCAAACCGCCGATGGTTGGAACGTCAACGCTTTTCGCTTCCCGCAAAAAAAGCGTTTCAAAAGGATTATAAACTAAATCGTAGGCAAGGTGAATATTTTTTAGTTGTTCTGCAATAATTGGAGTGTCATTTTCGAGTTCGCCGATTGTTCCGAGAGGTGTGGTATTTACTAAAATATCCTGATTTTGTAATTCATAATTCGTAATTCGTAATTCGCTTAACTTAACATCGAATTCTTCGGCTAAGTTTTTGGCTTTTTCTATATTTCTTGCAAATATCGTAACATTTGCACCGACTTTTTTAAGTGCAAAAATACAAGCTCTTGCTGCTCCTCCGTTGCCGATTATTCCTACCTTTGCATTCTTCAAATCACCGTAAGAATTCCGCAAAGGTTCGATAAATCCATCCGCGTCGGTGTTATAGCCGCAAAGTCTGCGGTCAATAATTTTTACAGTATTTACCGCACCGATTTTCACAGCATCTTCATCAATAAAATCGAGATGCTTCATAATCGCTTCCTTATGCGGAATCGTTACACTAAAGCCTTTCAAATTCCAATCAATTTCCCGCGTTTCTTCCCGCACCATTCGTTTAATAAATTCATCTAAATTTGAAACCTCAAACGGAACATAAACCGCATTCAAACCGTGATGCTTAAACGCCGCATTGTGCAAATACGGCGAAAGCGAATGCGAAACGGGATTGCCGATAATACCGTAAATCTCGGTCTTTTCATCCAATTCTTTGACGCGATAAACTTCGATCAAATCCTTCGCCGAAATCTGTCCCGGAGCAGTTTCACTGCCCGTTTCAAGCGATGCGTAAGTTATCGGCGAACCGTATGCCAGCCCTAAAATCCGCGTCCACTTTCCCGCTTCGCCCATTGCAATCGGGATTAGTTGTTTATTTTCAGATTTTGCTTTTTTGAGTAAATTCCAGACGGCGAGAGAATCCGTGATTTGATTTGCTTGGATAGCGATTTTTGCAATTGAATTATTTTCGGTTAAATTTTTAAAAATTGATTCGAGATTTTCGGGGACATTTTGAAAATTATGAAATGAAACAATTTTTTGAAAATTCAAATGTTCAATTTCAGATTTCAA
>JBGTKR010000494.1:0-7972 GCA_041744535.1 Pyrinomonadaceae bacterium | reverse complement strand
ATCGTTGTTCGGAATTGCCCAAGGCAAAATCGTTTGCCGAATCTGCCAACTGCTTGCGGGTTTGTTTTCATTGGCAATTTCGCTTCCGACGCAGGCGTTTATCGAATCGGCAACCGTTGCCCCGACTGAATCCGCCGTCATTCGCCCATCCCAGTTTTTTAATATTTCCAAAGTTTCAACAGACGCAGATTTGCGTTTAATGATTTCCTTTGCAAATTCGTTAAGCGGAAAATTAAATGTATCGAACTGAATTGACGCGACATCTTCCAACGTGATTTTATTATTGGATTTTATTAACTCAAAAATCCTTTTCGCCCTCCAGGGTGCGGCAAATTGGCGTGTGATCTGCTGATATTTGTAGTCCGTGCCGACAATTCGCTGATTTGCCGTAACGATAAAACCGCCCGGCGGATTGTATAAATGCGGCAATTCTTCAAACGGAATTGTGCCGATCCAATCGCCCGCATTTGTCGAACCGTCGTAGGGCAATTCGCCTTCACCCGTGCGGCGAATCGGGATTCTTCCCGCCGCATACCAACCGATATTTCCCGCTGTATCGGCATAGACAAAATTCTGCGTCGCTCCGCCGTAAGTTTTAAGTGCCGATTTGAAATCCTCCCAATTCTTTGCCCGATTAAGCAGGAAAAACGTATCGAATTCCTGATTGTTCGGATTTCGAGCCGTCCATTTCAACGCCAGTTTCTTGCCGTTAATTTCCTGAAAAATCACGCCGTTATCGGTTTCGACAACTTCCAGAAATTCATCTTCCGTTTCGGGTTTTAATAGATTGTTACGAACTTTTATAACTTCTTTGCGAAATGTCGGCTTTTTCCAGCCTGCCGGAGTTTTGTATTCGCCTTTGTCGTTAAATTCTTCATAATATAAATCCTGCACATCCGGTCCGACGTTTGTTGCTCCCCACGCAATCGTGTCATTGTGTCCGAGAACAATTCCCGGAACGCCCGGAAACGTAACGCCCGCAATTCGCATATTCGGCGTTGAAAGATGCGTCAGATACCAAATTCCCGGAGCATTCGCCCGCAAATGCGGATCGTTTGCCAAAATCGGTTTCCCGTCGGCAGTTCGCTTGCCCGAAATCACCCAATTATTACTCGCCGCCAAACCTTCCGCAAAAAACCCAATTCGCTCAAGCGATCTTCTTCTAATTTCTCTCGCTTCACCAATGAATTTATCAGTTTCAACTATATTCCGCCCGATTTTCCTTTTTCCTTTTTCCTTTTTCCTTTTTACTTTTTCCGAATCTTTGCCGAATAAAATCACATCGCTCAAAGTAACTTTATTAGTCAAAGCGTCAAATTTTTCCTGAGGAAGTTTCTGCTGTAAACTCAGGCGATTAAAATCTTCAAACCAAGTAGTGCTTAAACTATCGGCTAAAATTTTTCCGATAACGATTGTGTCAGTCGGTTTCCAAACCTTCGGCTGATACTGCAAAATCTGAAATTCAATCGGCAAGGTTTTTTTGTCAAGCGTGGCAATATAAGCATTTACGCCGCGTGCATAATCTTCCAGAGCCTTTCGCAGTTCGGGATTCATCGTCTTTATGCTTTCTTCGGCAATCGCTGAAAAACCGAACTTCCGCCAGCGTTTGTCTTCTTCCAAAACCTGTTTCCCGAAAAGTTCCGCCAATTCCCCGCGTGCTACCCGACGATACAAATCCATCTGCCAAAGCCGATCCCGTGCGGTTTCAAAACCTTGAGCAAAATACAAGTCCGCTTCATTTTTCGCCTCGATATATGGAATCGAACGCGAATCACGCCGCACGACCACATTTTCCTTCAAACCCGCAACCGACAAAGTTTCGTCAATTTTCGGTGCGGTTTGGGCGTAACAAGAAGTTAATGAAAATATTAAAATGGAAAATAAAACGAGAAATACTGAATGATTTTTCATAAAATTAGTTTGCGAATAATTTGTTGATTTCTAATTTAAATTCAGGAAGAAATGATGTTTGCAGAAATTCGTTTTCTTTATAAGTTTTTATTTGACGCAAGTTTCCTTTTTTAAGTTGGAATACGACAATTTCTTTTTCAAACGGATTGACAACCCAATATTCCGGCACTTTATAAATCTCGAAAAGTTCCCGCTTAACCTGCAAATCTCTCCTTGCATTGGCTTTTCCCGGCGATAAAATTTCTATCACAATTTCCGGCGAACCGTGAAATTTGCCGCTTTCTTCATCAAGTATTTCCTCAATCTTTTCGTGCGAAATATATATCAAATCGGGAATTACGCCGTCAAATTCGCTAAGAAACAAACCGGGAGTTGTTATAATTTCCCCAATGGGATTTTCTTCAAAATATTTTAAAAATTCTCGCATAACTCTTGTAGCAAGAAGCTGATGTATAAATCTTGGTGCAGTTGACACGATTATTTCTCCTCCAATTAATTCATATCGCAAATTTTCATCACGCGGCATTTTTTTCAAATAATCATTTGTAATAAAATCCGTTTTTTCCTTTTCAGTCGGACGAAAAACAAATTGAGTTTTATCGGTTATTGAAATTGTTTCCTGCATAATTCTTACCTCAAAAAATATGTTAAGAGTTTAGCACAATCAAGCGAATTTCCGACATTTCTTCCATCGCATATTTCAATCCCTCTCGCCCGAAACCCGAATCTTTTATACCGCCGTAAGGCATATTGTCAACGCGAAATGTCGGCACATCATTTATCATTACGCCGCCGTATTCGAGATTGTTGGCGGCATACTGTGAATTTTCCAGACTCTGCGTAAAAACACCCGCTTGCAAACCGAATCTCGTATGATTCGCCATTTCGATTGCTTCGTGAAAATCGGAAAAAGTTTCGATTACGGCAACGGGAGCAAAAATTTCTTCGGAAACGATACGCATTTCAAAATCTACATTTTTCAAGATCGTTGCGTCCAACATTGAGCCGTCAAGTTCATTTCCGCAGAGCAACTCCGCTCCGTTATCAATCGCTTCATCAACCCGACCTTTCGCCTTTTTCGCCGCGTCTTCGTCAATCATCGAAGAAAGCTGTGTCGAATCATCAAGCGGATTTCCCTGTTTTAAGTTTTTGGCATTTTCGACAAATTTTTCGGTAAATTCATCGGCGATCTTGTCGTGTAATAAAACTCTCTGAACCGAAATGCAAACTTGTCCGGCGTAAACAAATGCTCCCATCGTTGTTCGTTCAACCGCTTTTTCTAAATCGGCAGATTCATCAACGATCACGGGAGCATTTCCGCCGAGTTCGAGCGAAATTTGTTTTTTGCCGCATTTTTCCTTGAGCATCCAGCCAACCTTGTCGCTGCCCGTAAATGAGATCATTTTGATTCGCTCATCATTTAAGATCGTGTCCATATAGTCCGTGTCCATCGGTGCGACTTGCAAAGCGGATTTCGGCAAACCGCTTTCAAGAAAAACTTCGCCCAAAAGCAAAGCGGTCAAAGGAGTTTTGCGACTCGGTTTGATAATTATTGAATTCCCCGAAGCCAACGCCGGTGCGACTTTATGACCGACTAAATTAAGCGGAAAATTAAACGGCGTGATGCCGTAGATTACGCCACACGGAATTCGCATCGTCCAACCCGTTTTGCCTTTTCCGCCCGCTTGCGTGTCAATCGGAACAATTTCGCCCGTCCATCTCTCGGCTTCCGAAGCCGCCCACGCAAAGGTCGCAATGCCTCTTTCAACTTCACCGCGTGCAGCATTTATCGGCTTTGCTGCTTCCTTTGCAATCGTTTCGGCAAATTCTTTTTTACGTTGCTCAATCACTTCCGAAATTTTACGCAAACCTTTCGCAATTCTAAATCTCGGCAGATTTTTCATCTCATTCGCCGCTTCTTCTGCATTAACAATCACATCCTCGATCTCATCTCGATTGATCGAACAAACTTCCGCTAAAACTTCAACTGTAAACGGAGATTTCACTTCAAAACTCTCGCTTGTTTCCTTCCATTCGCCGCCGATCAGACATTTTTTCCTTTCCATAATATTTCCCTTTATTCAAAATAATTTTGCATAAACCGTTACTTATAAGTTAAACTCTCGTAACATTTGAAGCAAATTAAAGACGGGAGAATTCATTTATGAAATATGTAAAAATTTTTCTGATTTTGGCAGCAATTTCGCTTTTTATAATTGCCTGCACACAAACCGAAACCACGACCAACAACACAACCGAGAACACAAATAACGCTGAAAACACTAAACCCGAACCAACGGCAACGCCCGATGAACTCACTTTGGGACGCAAGCATTTTAAAGAACAATGTGCCAAATGCCACAAGGAAGACGGGACGGGCGGCGAAGTCGTGATCGAAGGAAAAACGCTTGATGCAGATAATTTAACGAGCGATAAAATGAAAAAAATGCCCGATGAAAAATATATAAAATACATTACAAACGGAATTCCCGCCGAAGGAATGCCCGCATTTAAGGATATTTTGAGCGATGAAGAAACGAAAGAAGTCGTCAGATATATTCGTGAAGAAATTCAAAAGTGATATTTTGTTTGCAAAACCCCGAAAAGAAACCTAGAATCTTTTTGTTTCAAAATTCATATTGAATATTTTTGCTGATTTTAACTAATAACCAATCCGGGAGAAAAATTAAATGAAAAAGCGACTCGTAACTGGGCTAATGACATTGGTCTTTTTAATTACAACGACCCCGATAATTCTGGCTACCGACTATGATGTTGAATTGGTTGTTCCCGACGGAAAAAAATCTAAAGAAACCGATGCCGTTCTGAGAATTAATGAAGAAAATTTTCAATTAATAATTGAAAAAACCAGATTCAAAGAGCACGAAAAACAATTTGCCTTCGCAAATCTCAAAGTAGCTGATTATTCCTACTCAAAAAAACCTATGCTTTCCGGCGGCGGAGCTATTGCAACCGCACTTCTTGTCGGCTTTATTTTTGCTTTGCCATTTCTCTTTATAAAGAAGAAAAATCATTGGATGACCGTTCAAACCGAAAAGGAATTTGCAGTAATAAAGATGGACAAAAGCAATTACAGAGCCATCATTGCCGAGTTTGAAACTCACGGCGTTAAGGTCAACGAAGTAAAAGAAGACGAAGTAAAAAAAGATAAAAAAGATAAATCGGAAGAAAACGAAGAATCGGGAAAATACGAAGCATCCGATAGTTCCAGATAAAAGCGAGGAATCAGTCAAATCGTAACTTTACAGACTGCTTTTTTGCAAACATTTGATCCTGCGGTTTTTGACAATAACCGCAGGATATTTTAATTTAGTCATTCAGCCGACAATTTTGTCGGTGCTGATGCACCCGTAGCTCAGCTGGATAGAGTATCTGACTTCGAATCAGAGGGTCGCAAGTTCGAATCTTGCCGGGTGTATTTAATAAAGATAATAAAATAAAAGACTTGCCGGAATGATGAAAATTCTGAGTAAGCCTTTTTTTTTAGTAAAAATTCCCTCTTTTTCTCTTTTTTTTCATACAAAAAAATGTCCGATCAATGCTTGAGTCCGGCTAAAAATTATATGTCAGCACAAATGGTGTGGTTGTTTAATCTTTTATTGATTATTTCATCCGCCTATTGATATAGTTATAAATATGACACCGAATGAATTTAAATCAAAAAGTGAGAAATTTAATTTTACTCAGGAAAATTTTGCAAAAACACATAGCCATTGAGTGCGGAAAGGTAAAAATGATGAATGAAGAAACCACAGAACCGAACCTAAAAACTGTTTTAGACGAAATTCAGAAACTATCTGAAAAGGTAGATAAAAACCAGAAGCAAAACGACGCTCAATTTAAAGCTATCAGACAAGGTATAGTCCAAAATTCCGCCGCGTTTGATCGTTTGGAGTCGGTTGTTTATATCGTTAGAAGCGATATATCGGCATTAAAAGCGGATATGAAAGAATTGACCGAAGAAGTTCATCAAATAAACAAGTCTAACGAAACTTTAGCGTTGAAATAAAATTTATATTTTAAAAATTTATGTAATTTATCTTTTCTTAATTACTGATGTTAAGTATTTTTTGATTTCAGTCGCATTTATGCGGCTTTCTGCGTTTCGCAGATTTAGCCACGTCATTTATGGCGTGGTCGGTAATTTTTCAAAATCTCAAGGACGTTTTAACGTCCTTTATCTTCTGCTTTAGCTTCGGTTGTTGATGGCTCAAGCCTTTTGCGCGGAATATTTGAACGCCCGATATTGTTATCAATCAAAAAATGAACATATTCGTGGAAAATGGTTTGATAAGTGAGTTTATTTTCCCTGCCGACCGCCAAAGAAATATAATTCGTATCCATTCCCGATTGAAAAAAGCCCGTAACCCATTCTGTGATCTCACCTTTGGAATTTACGGGTTTGAACGGATGAAAAGATTTATCGTCCTTAAAAACAATGATATTTGTCGAGATCGGCGAATCCTTACCGAGTTCAGGTGCGATCCGCCGCAGCGCTGCACGGAACTGCTCGATGGGAAATTCTTTTAGATTAAAATTTTATGCCGTTATTTTTCGCCGACTTACGTTTGTATACACATATTAGAGAAATAAAGCATTTACCCAGTCACGAAAAGTAATGCATTAAATCATAAAAAATTTTATTTTTTTATAAGCTCCGCAAATAAGGCATTTTTGTCAAGCGGTGTAACTTTCTTAATG
Source organism: Pyrinomonadaceae bacterium (assembly GCA_041744535.1). Lineage (GTDB taxonomy): Bacteria > Acidobacteriota > Blastocatellia > Pyrinomonadales > Pyrinomonadaceae > Aridibacter. Next base: position 1,339 of record JBGTKR010000494.1, on the reverse strand, counting down.
CCGCCGACACACCAATCATCGGGTGTCCGATGAGAAATGAGCAGCATAAGAATCGCATAAAACTCTCCTGTATCAGTTACAAGTGCCATAATATTCGACGTTGGCGTTATTTTAAATTTATTTGTTCTCTCCAACATTTCTGAAGTTGACCAAGCTGCAAAAGGATTAAAACCGGTCGTATCAGCAGACATCACCGCTGCAAAATTATTTTTTACAAGATCAGCAGCAGTTTTGTTACCGTAAATCGTGCCGATGTGTCCGACATATGTCATTCCATTATCTTTCCAACGGGCAATCAGACATCCGCTCATAAAACCCGTCAGAATATCGGATCCAAGGGATTTTGCGCGGCTCGTCCTTCCGTGAACATAGTCCAGCCAGACGTGCTGTATCGGCATTCTCATCTGAAACCCAAGTGTGCTGACATTCGTAACTCCAAAAGCCGGGTCAAACAACTCACCGTCTAATCCATTGTAAATCATATTTGAAGTAACGCCCCGATTATCAACAATTGCTCCGTCTAATACCATTTGTACTGCGGAAGGCGGAGACCACTTCAGTCTAACTCCGGTCTTCAAGTAGTTTTCAATCATAAATTCTGCTCCTTATATCTAAAAATGTTATTTCCAATGCGGTCAATCCAATCTTTAGTTTTTCGGGCAAATGCAATGTTCAAAATGTCCGATTTTCCTGAATTACCACACAAATTAAAGTCCCCTTGTTGGCATTTTTAAAAAAATTACAGCTCAAATACTTCACCAAAAAAATTTTCTCAATATGCCTTTTATTTAAAATACTAAAGACAGACGAAAGTTATAAATAATTTTGCACATCGCACCACAGGTAACGATAACATCTTTTGCAACTCCAAATACGATATACTCAAGCAAATAGTGATACTTACAATAATTATTGTATTCAGCCAAGTGCCAATTGAGCGGGCGGTCATCTGAATATTCAAATAAAAGAAATGTTTTGGATATGCAAATAAGTTCAAGATTTCAAGTGTAAAATACATCGTAAAATGTTTAAGGTTATTCATCTCCCACACGCAGTTTTTCCAAAACGCTGAAATTTTCCAAAGTCGTTATATCTCCGGCGACTTCGCCGCTTGATGCGAGTTCACGCAGAATCCGACGCAGTTTTCAAGCTGCGATCTTTTCAACCCGGCTGAATTCCGCCTCATTTATTTGACTTAATTCCCAATTATTTTGCAGATTGAGCCAAAATTGCGGACTTGCACCGAGAGCTTTCGACAGTTTCCACGCCATTAAAGGACTGATGCCGCGTCTGCCGTTACAAATTTCATTGACGGTTTTCGGCAAAACTCCGATATGTG
>JBGTKR010000493.1:0-2444 GCA_041744535.1 Pyrinomonadaceae bacterium | reverse complement strand
TCAACGACGAATTAAACCAACCGCGATATTGATCGCCGCCTTCGAGATAAACGTCCGCCGGAAAACGTAAGTTTTCGCGCGTTTCCAAAACCGCAACACACGACGAACCCGAATCAAACCAAACATCCAAAATATCGGTTTCTTTTGTAAATTCCGTTCCTTCACATTTCGCGCATTTGTAACCGTCGGGCAACAAATCCGCTGCCTCGCGGTTATACCAAGCGTCGGCAGTTTCTTGTAAAAATATATCGGCGACGTGATTAACGATTTCCGCGTTGGCGACAACTTCATCACAACCCGTGCAATAAAAAACAGGAATCGGAACGCCCCACGAACGCTGGCGCGAAACGCACCAGTCGGGACGACCTTTGAGCATATTTTCCATCCGACCTTCGCCCCACGCGGGATGCCATTTGACGGTTTTTATTTCGTCGAGTGCGTTTTGACGCAGCGAAATTTCTTCGCCCGAAATCGCTTCCGCATCCATCGAAACAAACCACTGCGGAGTCGCCCGATAGATCACGGGATTTTTACAACGCCAGCAATGCGGATAGCGGTGGCGATATTCTTCCGTAAATAAAAGCATTCCCGATTCACGCAGAAAATCCACGATAAACGGATTCGCTTCAAAAACCTGCTGCCCGTGAAAAAACTCAACATCCTGCTGAAAACGTCCGGCGTTATCAACCGGACAATAAACTTCCAAGCCGTATTCACGCCCGATAATAAAATCGTCGTGTCCGTGTCCGGGAGCGGTGTGAACACAGCCCGTTCCGGCACTTCCGGTTTTCGATTTATCATCGGCTTCCGGCACGTTCAGTTCAGTTTCCGCATCAGATTCGCCGCCCAGAGTTACGTGATCGCCGTTCATAAGAAGCGACATTCTGTCAATCCAAGGATGTTTCGCTTCGAGTTTATCCAACTTCGAGCCTTTAAAACGTGCGATTTCCTCGACATCTTCCAATCCGCAGGTTTCAACTAAATCTTTGACCAACTCCGATGCCAAAATATAGACTTCGCCGTTGGTTTCGATTGCCGAATAATCAAATTCGGGATGAACCGTAATACCCAAATTAGCCGGCAAAGTCCAAGGCGTTGTCGTCCAGATCAGCACAAAAACTTCCTTGCCTTTGAGCGATTCGTCAATTCTCTCAGCTTCCGAAACTAGCGGAAATTTCACATAAACCGAAGGCGAAGTATGCTCGCGGTATTCGACCTCCGCTTCCGCCAACGCCGTCTGATCGTGAACGCACCAATAAACCGGACGCAATCCTTTATAAACAAGTCCTCGCTCAAGATATTTCCCGAAAAGCCGAGCCGTTTCCGATTCGTATTCGTGCGACATAGTTAAATAAGGATTATCCCATTCGCCCAAAACTCCAAGCCTTTGAAAATCATTTGTTTGAGCCTTCAAAGCCTTCGCCGCGTGTTCACGGCAAATACGTCTAAAAGTCCCGACGGGCAGATCATTTTTGCTCTTACCTTTTTCCGCCAAAGCCTTCTCGACATACTTTTCAATCGGCAAACCGTGGCAGTCATAACCCGGCACAAACGGCGAATCAAACCCACGCATCGTCGCCGCTTTGACAATAAAATCCTTCAAAATTTTATTCAAAGCCGTGCCGATGTGTATATTGTCATTCGCATACGGCGGACCGTCGTGCAAAATAAACTTTTCGGCATCCTTTCGATTTTCACGAATCTTGCCATACAAATTCATTTCGTCCCATTTTTTCAAACGGGCAGGTTCAGATTGTCCGAGATTCGCTTTCTGCGAAAAATTCGTTTTAGGTAAATTGATCGTCTTTTTTAAGTTCACTGGTTCAGTCATAATTTAGTGGTCAGTAATCGGTGGTCAGTTGTCAGTTGTTTTCTGACCTGAAATATAAAAATGAAATTTTAACATTTAATTGCCGTAAATCTGCAATCAAGTAATAAGATTTAGACTGGAGCGTAAGCCTCTCGCTTGCAATGAATGCGATAGCACGAAAAAAAGTTCATCAACTCTAAAGTTTCATTTTATATCATCAGTTCACCAACACTTTTTCGCGTTTAAGAAAACGCTCATTGCAAGCGGGGGACGCTTACGCTCTAATCAAAAAAGTCCCAAGTCTTTCGTTAAGACTTGGGACTCATCACAAAGTTCTACCTTTGGCTCGCTCTTCTTATGGAGCAAAGTCCCGGTTGCTAATAATAATTATGTAAACAGGTTTTCTCATAAAATTCTCACTTATATTTATGGCAAATAATTCCGGTTTAGTCAAAAAATAATTCGATTAGGAATGAAGATTTAATAACCTTATCCATTATGAAAACATTGGATTTAGCCGTTGAAAACGGCGGTATATTTGTAGCCCGCGATGTAAATCGTGGGGACAGTTTCAAACAATATCTAAAGTGGTTGAAAACCACGACATACATTTTATATGTCGCCATCTTCAATG
>JBGTKR010000492.1:0-5447 GCA_041744535.1 Pyrinomonadaceae bacterium | reverse complement strand
CGCAGGTATGCAAGATGCCTTGAAATCTTCGGCTGACCTTCATCCAATGCTTCGGTAAAAAAGCAAACACAAATCTCATCTTCCCGCATCAGATTCAAAAGCCGCAGACGGGTTTGGTCGGACAAAGCCATATACAAATTTCCCATTTCCGAAAGATTCATTTCGCTGTTCATATTTTTATTTTAACAAAATCATTCGTTTTTGTCTTGACTTTATATTTGATTAAGAATATATTCGTTTTAACATATATGTTTAAGCATATATGAAATTAAACTTGGGAGCGAAAAAAAATGAAAACACATATCTCATTGAATGTAACGAATGTTGAAAAAAGTATCGAGTTTTACAAAAGAATGTTAGGCATTGAGCCTGTAAAGATCAAACCTGATTATGCAAAATTCGACGTTCCCGATCCGCCTTTGAATTTGACTATGAATCAAAATAAAGTTGAAAGCGGCGGTTCACTTTCGCATTTGGGAATGCAGGTTGAATCAACTGAAGCCGTTGAAATCATCAGCAAGCGTTGGCAGGAAAACGGTCTATTAACGCTTGATGAAATGGGAACGGAATGCTGCTACGCCTTGCAGGATAAGGTTTGGGCATCTGATCCCGATGGAAATAGTTGGGAAGTTTTCACTGTTTTAGGAGATGTTGAAAGTAAAAATAATGAATCATCAACTTGCTGCACGCCTTTGCCCGAAACAGTCGGCATCGGCGGTTCGCAAATTTCCAAGAGTTGTTGTTAAATTGTTTGAATGAGCGATAAATCTATTTACACGAAGGCGGTTCACGCCGGGGAAAACAAAAGCGAAAATCACGGGGCATTGTCCGTTCCGATCTATAATGCCTCGACTTATGCGTTTGAAAATGCAGATGAAGGAAAGGCGATTCATAATTACGAAAAACCCGGGTATTTTTACGGACGACTCGGAAATCCGACGCAAGAGGCTTTGGAAAAAGCAGTTGCCGAATTGGAAACCGGCGAAGCGGCGATAGCTTTTGCATCGGGAATGGCGGCAATTTCCGCGGCTGTTTTAAGCCTTGTCAAAACGGGCGAACATATTGTCGCACTCGATTCGATGTATTCGACGAGTTCGATATTCTTTCAACACATTTCGGAAACTTTGGAGATAAATGTTTCATATATTAATGCAACAAATGCGGAAAATTATCAAAAAGCCGTTTGTCCCGAAACCCGTCTGTTTTGGATCGAAACTCCTTCAAATCCGCGTTTGAATATTACGGATATTTCCGCAGTTGTGAAAATTGCAAAAGCTAATAATGTTTTAACAGTTGCCGACAATACTTTTGCTTCGCCGTTTAATCAAAACCCTCTCGATCTCGGAGTTGATGTAGTTATGCACTCAGCGACAAAATATCTCGGCGGACACAGCGATCTTTCAGCAGGTGTCTTGGTTGGAAGCAACGAGTTAATTGAACAAATTTATAAAAAAGGTGTGAAATTATTCGGCGGCGGAATCGCTCCGCAAGTCGCTTGGCTGGTTTTGCGTGGGATCAAGACCTTGGCACTGCGTATGGAAAGACACAATGAAAACGCATACGTCATAGCGAATATGTTACAAGAGCATCCGAAAGTAAAAGCTGTTTTTTATCCAAACTTGGAAATTCATAAAAATCACGAGATTGCCAAGAAACAAATGCGTGGTTTCGGCGGAATAGTTTCGTTTGATGTCGGCGGAATCGAGGAAGGAAAGACTTTTATAAATAGTGTAGAAATTTGTTCTATCGCAACATCGCTCGGCGGAGTCGAATCTATTGTTCAGCATTCCGCTTCGATGACGCACGCTACACTTTCAAAGGAAGAACGCGAAAAAGCAGGAATTTCTGATGGATTAATAAGGTTTTCGGTTGGGATTGAAGATAAAAATGATTTGATTCGGGATTTGGAAAACGCTCTTAGCAAGATTTGAAATTTAAGATTCGAAATTTAAGATTTGAGATTTGCAATCTTGAATTTTAAACCTTAAACCTTAAGTTTTATATGAATTTAGCCAGAAAATTTACAGCCGAATTTATCGGCACAGCCGGACTGCTGGCGGTTGTCGTCGGTTCGGGGATAATGGGCGAAAACTTGTCGAATGGAAATGTGGCGGTTGCTCTGCTTGCAAATACGATTGCGACGGGGGCAGGATTGGCGTTTCTTATTTGGAGTTTTATAGATATTTCGGGGGCTCATTTTAATCCGGCGGTAACTTTGACCGAAATGGCTCGCGGTGCGATAGGTTGGCGGGAAAGCATTTATTATTTGATAGCACAGATTTTAGGAGCATTTGTCGGAGTCGGTTTGGCGAATTTGATGTTTGAACTTCCCGTCTATTCGGCATCAACAAAAATCCGCACGGGCGGTTCGCAGTTTTTGGCGGAACTTATTGCAACATTCGGTTTAATTGCCGTCATTCAATGCGGGATAAAATTTCGCCCCGATAAAATTGCGGTGATGGTCGCAGCATACATAACGGCGGCGTATTGGTTCACGAGTTCGACCTCATTTGCAAATCCGGCGGTTACGCTCGCACGTTCCGCTTCAAATACATTTGCAGGAATTATGCCGAACAATGTTCCGATGTTTTTGCTCGCTCAAATGATCGGTGCGTTTCTTGCACTTTTTGTTTTTAATTGGTTGTTAAAAGAGGAAATAATTGATGTCTGAGAAAAAAAGTATTTTAATTTTATGCACGGGAAATTCCGCTCGTTCACAAATGGCGGAAGGATTATTAAAACATATATGTCAAGGCAAATATGATGTTTACAGTGCCGGAACAAAACCGAGTATTGTGCGTCCCGAAGCGATCAAAGCGTTGAAAGAATTAGATATTGATATTTCCAATAATCGTTCAAAATCAATTGATGAATTTGCGGACAAGAAAATAGATTTCATTTTAACTGTTTGCGATAACGCCAGAGAAAATTGTCCTTATTTTCCCGCTCAAACAAAAATTATCCATCATTCATTTGAAGACCCGGCGGATACTGTTGGAGATGAGGAAACCAGAGTAGAAGCATTTAGAAAAATCCGAAACGAAATACAAACATATTTGCCTGAATTTATTCGAAAAATACAAACTAAATAGAAAAGAGGGTGATTTAAATCACCCTCTTTTCTATTTAACTCAGAAGATCAACTAACTTTTATCAATAAATTAATTGTCTTGCTGCGGGGAACTTTGTCGTCTTTCTTGCCGACGTTGTTTGCGTTTTTCCATACTATTTTTGCGTTCAGCCTTTTGTGCTTCGAGTTTTTGAACCTGTTCGGGCGTCAGAATTGCAAGAATCGAGTTATGTATTTGTTCCTGCGAAGCCTTTGCCTGCTCTCTTAATTCCTGAAATCTCGTATTTTCCGCTTCGGTAATCGAACCGTCGCGTTTTTTCAACATCAATGAACGCATTTCTTCGCGTTGTCCTTCGTGGCTTGCCCGAAAAGATTCGTGTAAAGATTTGATTTGCTCTTTTTGAGCGTCGGTTAATTCAACGCCGCGAAGACCGCCCATCATTCCGCGTCCGCCGCGTTTGCCGTGTTTTCCGTCCATTCCCTTGCGTCCGAATTTTCCTTCTTTTCTTTCCCTCGGAGCATTGTCGTTGGTTGTGTCCTGTGCCGAAGCAAATGTGCTGAAAGCAAAAATTGCGATTGCAACCGTAAATACAGATAAAAACTTTCGTCCTGATGACATAATTTTTTAATACCTCTTAAATAATATTTTTTAGATTTTTTGAATCTCTGCAAACTTAGACGTTTGAAAATTTGGTTTGGTCGAAAAAGTTTTTGGATTTACAAAAATTTGCAGAAGTCCGCACGCGAGTGAGGGCGTAGATTTCTAAAGTAGATTTCTAAAGAAGTTATAGATGTTATCTGATTTCACACTCGACGAGCGTAGCGGGTTTCTGCATAAAAATGCTATTTCTCATTTAACATTTAAGAAGCGGCAATATAAAATGCGTATTTTGAGGAAAAAGAAACAAACAGACTTATGAGATTTTTATCGGAGATAGATTCACCTGCCGATTTGCGGCAGCTAAAAATTGAAGACCTGCAGGAAGTTGCCGATGACGTGCGGCAGTTTATTCTTGAAACCTGTTCACGCATCGGCGGACACACGGGAGCATCGCTCGGTGCAGTCGAGTTGGCGGTGGCGATGCACTATGCGTTTGACACCCCGAAAGATCGGCTCGTTTGGGATGTAGGACATCAGGCTTATGCTCACAAAATTTTAACCGGGCGAAAAGATCAGATGAATACGATCAAGCAATACGGCGGTTTGAGTCCTTTTTTGAGACGCGATGAATCTGAATATGACACATTCGGTGCGGGACACGCTTCTACTTCGCTTTCGGCGGCACTCGGAATAGCAATCGCCCGCGATAAAAAAGGCGAAGACTTTCATGTTTGTGCATTGATTGGTGATTCCAGCTTGGCGGGCGGAATGGCGATGGAAGCATTAAATCAAGCGGGACATTTGAAATCGCGTTTGATCGTAATTTTAAATGATAACGATATGTCCATCGCACCCGCTGTCGGTGCTTTGACGGGTTATTTAAATCGCATCAAGGAAGCACAAAGTTATCATCATTTAAAGGAAGGAGTCGGCGATACGTTAGAAAGCGTGCCGGGAGTCGGCGGACAGCTTCGCAAAGTGGCAAAAACATTTAAAGATGCGATTGCGGCGGCGGTTCTGCCCGGTGCTTTGGTCAATGAATTAGGCTTTAAATATATCGGCTATGTTGACGGACACAATGTTCCGGCGATGGTTCGGGCGTTGGAAGAAGCCAAGAGAATAAAGGATGGTCCCGTGATAGTTCACGCTCTGACGAAAAAAGGAAAAGGGTATCCTTCCAGAGAAGAAAATTATTATGCGTGGCACGCGACAGGTCCATTTGATCTGAAAACAGGAAAAGCAGTTAAAAAACAAAGCAGTTCGCCGACACCGCCGACTTATACAAAAGTCTTTGGTCAAACGATGTGCGAATTGATGGAAAATGACGAAAAAATTGTCGCTTTAACCGCCGCAATGCCTGACGGAACGGGAGTTGACCAAATCTTAAAGGAATTTCCCGAAAGGTCTTTCGATGTCGGAATTGCCGAACAGCACGCCGTAACATTTTGTGCGGGAATGGCGACGGAAGGCTTAAAACCCGTTGCGGCTATCTATTCGACATTTTTGCAGCGTGGATTTGACCAAGTAATTCACGATGTCGCTTTGCAAAATCTGAACGTAACTTTTGCGATGGACAGAGCCGGAATCGTCGGTGCTGACGGTCCGACGCATCACGGTTTGTTAGACATCGCATACTTTCGCGGTTATCCGAATATGGTTTTGATGTCGCCGAAGGATGAAAATGAGATGCGGAATATGCTTTTAACGGCGGTTGAACATAAAGGTCCGACGGCGATTCGTTATCCGCGTGGTGCGGGCGTTGGAGTTGATATTTCA
>JBGTKR010000491.1:0-51523 GCA_041744535.1 Pyrinomonadaceae bacterium | reverse complement strand
GCTGGAAACAAATCTTTGATATGATTCCATTGACTATCGGTTAAACAGGTTGGATATTTTTTGTTCACAACTTATTTTACCCAAACTGACAAGCTGGTAGTCAAATCACCTTTTATTTCGAGTTTTCAAACAGCTTCTAAGTATTTCAAACCAAAAAGAAATAATCGGCTATAAGGATTTCATAATACCTCAGCAGGTTTTTACTCGTGGTTCAAACTTCCAAAAGAGAACTTTATTTCCGTCTATCATCTTTTTCTTCTTCGTTAAAATATTGGGAAATGGCATCTGCTGCATCATCGAGTTTTTTAAATAATTCAGGGGTTGCAGCTTTTAGATGGATTCCCAGGTCGCTTGTATTCCGAAGTTCGATCTCCAATTTTTCTAGTTGAATATATAGTTTTGAGTATTTTAACAAATCGCGCTTGATCATGTATTAAGAATAGCTCTCAAAGAATACACCTGCAAGATTTGAAACTTGATTAAAAATCAAAAGTTAAAGCTCATAAAACTGGTTCTTGCGCTGAGGTAATCAGCGAATGGAAAAGTTGGAATTGGGATTATACTAGCGATTATGCTTTCCAGGATCTTGCAGCACATCAAAAAGCCATTAAGGTAGATATTGTCATGCTGCTGTCGACACTCTTTGCCGATTTGTTTTATCTGTTAAAAGCCAACGGGTACAGCTATGAACACGGGCGAAGCGCGGAAATGAATTCATTTTTTCAAAAACTCATGCAGTTAAGAGAAAACAATGAAGTCTTTTCGAAGATGGTCGAAATAAGAAATTTGTTTGTAAGAGTTCCGGAGGGCAACGAAGAAAGGCTTAAAAAAGATTACCCTGATCAAGTCGATGTCTTTTTACAATTATTTAGGGAAGAATATCTGGTTGCCTCAATAGAAGATTTAATGGAACTTTTGCGGGCTGGTAAAAAGGTCACTAATGCCGAAATTCATAATTTGTGTAAAGCAAATTTTGAGCGATTAGAAAGGAATCCGGACGTAAGTTAATACCGGCACATTTATAAAATCCTCACAATTAAATATAATTTCTGCACAGGTACTAAACCTTATCCGGATGTTAACTTTGCTTAATAGTTTTTATGGATGGAAACTATTCGTTTTGAACGAATAGTTTCCATTAAATTAACCATTACTTATTTCGCCTTAATGAAGCATTTCTGTTGGCGGCTTTAGTCCAAGGACGAACAATTGGGTAAATTCTTAAAGGATTGAAATCGTAATCAGCAAAGTTGCGGTTAGTTTGTTTGTATAACTCGTATTTGTCCCTGAATTAAGTTATACCGGTAGCAAATTGATCGATGACGGCTTTTTTTATTTGCCTTGCGAGCCGTAGGTTTTGGTGAGTAGCGCTAGCGAATATTTTTCTTCATGGAAATAAATTTTACTACCGTTTCTTGAAGCGGTATAAAACTATAAGGAACAGAAAGCCGCTTTAAAGCGACTTTCTTTATTTTTTAAAGATTAATCTTGAGAGTCATCGTCAAATCTAAGACAGTGGGGCGAAAACCAAATCGTGTCGATTTCTCTTTCCTCGCCTTCAACGGGTTTGGACATACCGTTTTTAAACTGCCAGTGGTATCTGATCCAGCCATTTTTGCCTCGCGGAAAAAATTCATCGTGGTGGTGAAAATAACCGCAATAACCGATGCGGAATTGCTTGTATTGCCCGAATTTAAGTGCCCAGGCGCGAGCGGCAAGCGGTACTGCATTCAAGGGATCATTCATATCAAGCCGCCCCTTGTAAATATTGGTGGTATCAATGTATGGCGGATCAAGGAAAGCACCCGTGGTCCCGATACTAATCGTTTGTGTTCGGCTAATCAGCGCGCGCTGCCAATCGCCTTGGAAAAACCGCATGTGGCGCGTTCTTGCCTTTAATAAATTTAGATCATCTTTCAATGAACCGGTCATTGTTCCGCTTTCGAGAGCGCGAACCATTTTCAGTGTTGGAGAAAACGAAATATCATCAGCACCCTGACCGATCCACTGGCGTTGAATATAAAGCCAGTAGGCAGCAAGCTTTGCATCGTGACCGTTAGGATGGCGCAGCTTATTCTGTAAATCTACGGCTCGTTGCATCATTTCCTCGCGCCGCGTCAGCAGTTCAAATTCGTGAGCGGGAAAGTCCATCAATTTTATGAGTTTTCTGACGTTTTTCTTATGTTGCACTGTTCTCCAAAAGTTGATTAAAAACAAATTCGAATCATTTGCTAATTCCCGGTAACTCTGCAGTTTTCTCATATCATAAACCGGACGTGCTAAATGAAACGATAAACTGCCTGAGAAAGGGTCAATGGTGTTTTCAAGATCTTCACCGAATCGCCGCCAAACTTCGAGTGCCGCCTTTCGTTTTCCACCAAAGTAAGTAAAAGGCGGAAGCAATTGTTTAACTTTATTCGTCCAAGGCGGCAGGTGAATCTGGGCTTTCTTTATTGAAAGCCCGCTTGAATTTTTCTGCGCCGAATTAGTCTGTTCAAATTCTAAAAAGTCATCTAAAACGTTATTTGTATTAATTGAATTCATAATTATTCTTTAACCCCCATATCTTTGAAAATTGAAAGTTGCAACTGCAGAATGGAAATATAAATTTCTACTACTTGCTCGAAACTTACGTTAGCTCGCCCTGCTACGACCTTTAGTTGCAAAATTACAATATTGTCGAAACTCGATGCCTTATCGTCTTTTGTATCAACGGCTTTCTTTATTAAATGGCTAATCGCTTCCTTGTATTGATTCTCCGTAAATTTGGTATCTTTATTCGCCTTTTTCTCACAAGCGATTGCCAGTGCTTCTGCTTCGTTCGCCTTTTTCTCACAAGCGATTGCCAGTGCTTCTGCCGGTTTTGTTGTTTGCGATGCTATCTTAAGGAAACCCATCGGAACCAAAAACAGATTGTCGATTGATTTGGCTCGCTCCTGAGTGATAAATTCTTTGCTTTTTCCCTCGAACTGCTTGAGGGGGTCTTCGACTAACTTCTGAATACGACCAACATAATCGTGGAGTGTCGCGGGGCTGATTTTTATCCCTTTTGAAAGGCAATCTGCCGAAAATTTATCAAGGACATTCTTTCGCCCTTCTCCCGGCGCGACCTTGTTTCCTCTTCCGCCTTTTTCGGCAGGCGTTCTGCTCCATACTGCGTGTGCCGCCAGAGCAATTAATATTTTTCCGGCATTCACATTTTTCTGGGTATTTTTGATTGTTTCGATAGCGAGATCGTAATACTTATCTTCGCCGCACTCGTAAAGCCACCGCGCTTCTATTGAATAAAATTGCGGGACGCTTCGGGTAAACTTTTTGACCTGCTCGTGTTGTTTTTTCTCGCAAACTGCATTCGATTGGTCGCTGATTTGTTTTTGAAGATTTGAATCTTCGGAAATAATATTTGAAATTTTGTTACTGCTAACGGCAGTATTTGCTTTTAAATTAGTTGTATTTGAAATAATATTGCCCGCGTTTGTTTCGGACTGCGCAGATGATATATTGCTTTCTGCATTTAAAGATTCTACATTGGCTGCCTCGTTAACTTGATCAGCCTGCTTAATTTTATTAACCGTAGAGACCTCTGCCTGAGCGGAAGTTTCTTGTGACAATTGCGATTGAGCGTCATTTGGCTCATTTATGCGTTGCGTTGTCATAACCGCAATTTAATCGAAAATGTAAATTTTTCGCAAAAACCAAAACTTATAATGAAATTAGCTTCATATAAATATGCAGGTGGGTGTGAATTTGAATGCAAAACTCACAGCTTAGCATTAATTAAAAGACAATAACTAATAATGATATAAATACAGATAGGACAGTAGTTGCGGGATTATTTTTTAGTAACTTTAGGTTAAAATTTTAAGATTTAATGATAAAATTATTTCAGAACATGAAATATTCACTACTTGAAATAACATTATGAAAAACTATTCTAAAAAATTTATAGATTTAGATAACGAATCCTGTAAATTAATTAACTTGACCAACTATTTAAGAATGCCTGCTTTCGAAGAAAATTTAAGCAGCGAAGAAATGAATACTTTTGAGTATTTGGCAAAATTTGGTGCCGCGTCTATGAAAGAACTTTCAGAATTTATAGAAGTCAAACCCAATATAATGACTGGCATAATACTAAGGCTGCAAAAAAAAGAAATGGTTTCTCGTTACGAAAATTTTAATGACCGCCGGATCGTTATGGTTGAAGTAACACCAAAATGGCAACAAATTCACGAAATGTATATCAATGAGCTGGAAAGAATATCCCAGATAGTAGTTAAAACTATTGGCGAGGAAAAATTTGATTTGCTTCTAAAAATTCTTTCGGAAACAACTGACAAGTTACAGAAGGAAGCAGACACAATTCAAAAAAATGTTTAGTAAATAGAACTTTCGCTTTTGGAAAAAATATGATTAAACAGATGTTCTGATGATAACTAAAAATCGATATATCGAATATCTGTTAAATACGCCAATAAATTACATTTGTTCCAATTTAGCGGAGCGTTTTGAGAATATTAACCACGATTCTGTGACGAATTTTTTGCAAAATTCCAAGTTCACGCCCAAAGAGTTGTGGGAATTAGTCAAAAATCGCATTGATGATAGTGAAGAAGCCTTTTTGTAGGTGGATGATTCAGTCCAAAACAAGCAGTATTCACGATTTATTGAAACGGTGAAGTTGCAATATAGCGGCAATGTCGAAGGCTTGGTAAAAGACATCAGTCTGGTCAATTTGGTGCATACGATATGGAGCGATGGGAGAGTTTTATCCGGTAAATTATCGGAATTACAATTCTGATTCGGATGGCAAAACCAAGAATGATCATTTTCAAGAAATGTTTAAACAAGCCAATGAAAAGAAGTGGATTTGCAGGTAAGCAAAGAAGCCGGATTTCCCAATGGTGAAGTTGGAGAAATGGTCGCTAATGTCGCGCTCAATATTTTCACCAACTATTTTAAGGAAATCGCGCAGACGAAAATTAATTTTCCGGCAATCGAATTTCCACTTAAAAGCCGTTCGGCGAATATCTAATGGCTTGGCGAATTGGAAAGGGCAAACCTAGCTGGATTTACTCTTTCCAAGTTTTGAAAAAGGAGAAAAAATAAACGAACAGACAATACCGACACTAACTAATATCAAGCCGCCATTTACTTTTGAAACTGCATTGGCAAAAGTACAGTAGGAAAAAACTTCTTTTGACATAATTAATTTTCAGGCAAATCTAACTTATCATCAATTAAAAATTCAACATTAATTTCCGCAAGTCGAGCATACTTTAGCACAACGGGTATGGGTGGCTCGCGTTCTCCTCTTTCATATGCAGAAATAACGCTTCTATCATTTAATTCTTCAAAGTTTAATAATTGAAGCATTCCGGCTTGAGATAAATTAAGCCGATCCCTTATTTGCTGCAGTTTTCCGGGTAAATTATTTACCCTCAAGCGAGATTTTCTACCCATTTCTTTTCTGCTCCCCAAATAATCTTCTCAAAAAATTAAATAATATAAAAATTGTGATTTGACAGTAGGACTATTTAGTCCTACTGTGTCATCCGAAGGCTGAAAAAATGTTAGTTCAAAAATTTTGAAAAGAATATTGAGGAAAATTATATGAAAGTTACACAAAATATTCATCCCGGTGAATTGAAAACAAATACTTTATTAATTCGAATTCCAGATGTTGATCTATTTCCTGTGCAAACCACCCTTTCCTGGGAAATTGAAGAGCCAAACGAGCAGGCTATAAGTGAACTATTCAATCGCCGGTTCGCTTTGATGGGCGGAACAAACAAAGAATTTTTAAGACTCGTTACATTTCGAATTCTTTCTAAAGTAAAAATCGGAACCAGTAAGTTCTGCTGTACTTGGACAGCAAAAGTGCAGTATTTACAAGATTTCTTCATGCCTGAATTGAACCTAGCAATCAAAGAAAACCAGTTTTTATTTTTCCACGGCAAATTTACATTCTGGCGCGTTGGAAACGCATGGAAGGCAAAAATATGCTGAAAAATTTTCCGACAAAATCTGGTTAAAATTTTATTTATCAGGAAGTACACAAATAAATATAGCAGCAGCGAAAAGAATTAATTCAATAAATTATCAAGGAGAAGAAAGGTTATATGAAATCGCACTTAGCAACTGCATTAGCAGCCGATAAAGAAGAAACGGTAAGAAAAGAAGGATCACGTATTTTTCGTGAATTTATTCAGCCCGAACAACTGATAGGCGATGTGTATTCGCTGAATTATGATTCGGCATTGGTGCAAATTCACGATAGTTTTCGCCAGAAAGTCGGGGGGATACCGGGAATGTGCCTGCTTCTTGCTACCCGGATCAATACTGAAAAAGAAATTGATTTTAATCAAGAAGATTCAAATTTAATTCTGCTCCGGGTGCTCGATTCTGCGGCACTTCCGAATAACCAGGAAGCCGAGCGAATTCGCGTTGAAATTGGACAGCGCGTCAACGGTGAATTTGATTTGAATTGGGATGATACCGGAGCTATGGATGCGGTTACAGCGAATTTACTAAGCTTCGCCGGGGTTCGATGTCGCGTGCTGGGAACTTTCTACCTGGCTAAAAGCGAACCGGAGAAAGGCGAAAAATTGGAGCTTCGATTTGGCTGCGATATTCCGAATTTTTATCCGAACCGAGGGCTAAAAGTATATAAACCAAATGCCAGCGCACTTCAAAAGATTGTAAATTTCCGGGAAAGTGCAAAGTCGACTTTTATAAAAAATTCGAGTGTTCCGGTTGGATACGTGCGATATGCTTCGACCGACCGTGATTTTCAAAATATGGCTAATGTTAGTTTTGAGATCTTGCCCGAAGATCTCCTTGCGCAGAAAACTGCTTTATTCGGTATTACTCGATCCGGCAAATCGAATACTACAAAAATTATTGTAAAAGCCGTACATGAAATGCGATACACACCTATTGTCAGAGGTGGAAAACAAAAGAAAATAGGACAATTGATTTTCGATGCCAACGGCGAATATGCCAACGAAAATACGCAGGACGCAAGCGGCGCACGTGTAGCAGCCGCGATTAAAAATTTGCGCGATTCACATCCCGCTGCCAAAGCCGAAGATGTAGTGACTTACGGGTTGACTACCCATCCAAAAGACCCTGGGCGTAAGCTAATGCTTTTGAATTTTTATGCCCAGGAAAATCTTCAGGTTGGAAAAACCATCATTGATAATGCCCTTGAGGGGGATACTTCAAAATTCATCCGGAATTTCCAGCAGGTAACTTTCGAAGAGCCTGACCCGGCTAACTTCTCCGCTATAACAAGATATAAACGCCACGTTTTGTCTTATCGCGCACTATTGAAAAAAGCTGATTTCCAACCGCCTGCTGCTTTAAAACCCATAATTAAAGGGTTATTTGGTAAAGAACTAATCGCAGCATTAGAAGCAAGCGCAGGAGTGCGCGCCGTCGATCATCAACAAGCCGCCCGCCTTCTAGCAGATAGCGCATTAAGCTGGGATAAACTGGCGCAGGCATTAGAGTATTTGTATGACTTTATCTACGACCGCACCAGTGGATATGCCGTATTTGAAGCTGCCTATATTACAAAAAGTTCATCGGGCGATGCTTGGGCAGATGATACTTTAAAAAAGATTTTAGAAATGTTTCGTTTTCCTAATGGATCACGCCAAATCGGAAAGCTTGTGCCGCAGCATACACCTGAATTATCGGGTGATTACGCAGAAGCAATTTATAAAGATTTGACTGCCGGCAGATTGGTAATTGTCGATCAATCATCGGGCGATGAAGAAATTAATTGTGCCAATGCCACCAGGCTGATGGAGCGAATTTTTCGCTTGAACCAGGAATCTTTTCGCAACGGACTGCAGCCGGCGGAAATTCTTATCTATTTAGAAGAGGCGCACACCATTTTGCCTTCCGGAGGCGAAACGAATCTGCAAAATATATGGGTTAGAACCGCTAAAGAAGGCGGTAAATACCGGATTGGGTTAGTATATGCCACCCAGGAAGTATCCAGCATCCAGAAGAACATTTTGAAGAATACGGCGAATTTTTTCGTGGCACATTTAAATAATACGGATGAAACGCGGGAACTGTGCAAATACTATGATTTCGCAGATTTCGAAGGATCAATTCGCCGGGCTCAGGATAAAGGCTTTTTGCGCATTAAAACCTTGAGCAATTTGTTTGTGATGCCTGTTCAAATTAAACGTTTTGAGGTGTAACGAATTAACGAACAATCATTTTCTTAATTCAAACATTTATTAATAAAAAGGAGAAGTTTTATGCCATACCAGGGCGAATTCGCACAATACAATTCAATAAAACGAATATCGGAAAATAATCGCATTAAAGAAATTTTGAAAAATTATAGATTAACTGTTCCTGAAACTATTGAAGACACTAAAGAAGAAATTTATACATCGGTACTTAAAACCGACATTATTAGAAAAAGCAAAGCTGTTGCGCTGCCGGATTTCGTATTGTCAATCGATGGAAGTTTTGTTGAAGTTCCGGTTTCGAATGAATCAGTATCGGCAAAAATTGCTTATACGACGATCACCGATGTGCTGCTGCAGTTGAAAAAATTGCAGGAGCTCGATGCTGTACGCCCTGCGGATCCGCGAGAAATTCGGAAAACCCAATCGAGCGGCGCAACCGATACAGTGCTGGCTGGATGTAACGTGATTTTCGAAGGCGAGATCGATGCCCAGAGCAGTTTTCGAAGAGGTGTAATCGATCTTTTCCGCGAACAGCGGGCTTTCGAAGATGGCGAAAGCTTACTGGACACTTACGAAGCACTACTGACGAATAAACCATTAGTGCCGCCCGAAAGTTGCCCGTATGGCGATTTGTGCGCGCACGAATCGCCGCGCACAGCTTGTTCGCGTATTTCAGGCACCGAATTTTGCAGTTGCCCCCTAAAGCTACCTTACCATTCAACTGATGCCATGCGGCTTTACGAACGATTCAATTCGGCAGGTGACAATGGAACCGCGTTTGGCGAAATCATTCATGTTACCGAGCGCTTATGGTTAATGCATATTATCAGGTCTTTGGAACAGCAGAATATGCTCGAAGTTCTAGCAAATATGGCGATTGTTTTAGATGGACCGCTGGCTGTTTTTGGGCGACCCGGATGGCTTAGCAAATCTATATCACGCGAATTATCGCGAATTAATGAAAAGTTAAAAAAACGAACGGGAAAAGATTTATTAATCATCGGAATTGAAAAGAGCGGCGCGTTTGCCGATCACTTTTACCGGCTTTGCGCTGATTATGATGTTAATCGCGGAAGCATCAAAGTTCCTGCGCAAACAGCAATTTTATTAACCAATGAATATATCCGCAAATTTATTGTGCTTAGCAAGGATAAGCGACCGCATGGAGATGTCAATTATTTCTCGCGGAAACTGTTCTACCGGACTAAAACAGGCTCGCAAATAATCGCTACGCTTCCGTTTCTGAAACCCGAAGATCGAAACTTGAATGTGGCTTTGCCTGAACAATTTCCTCGTCTTGCCGATGCTTTGAATTTGTTCGATGCGCTTGGCTCTTCGCGCTATTCGAACGCTTTAATCCCAATAACTTTGGCGCATGGCGAGGCTGCTATTCCGGCAAAGCTTGGGCGGCGCGTTTTGGAAAGTCTTTCAAGGGATATTATGGCACTCGCATAAGATATTTCTAACTTTCATTCTAAGGAAATTTAACAATCAATTTTTAGTAGCAAAATTTATTGGCGGAGGCAATCTAACGATATGGTAGAGATAAACACTAAATACATCCCTAATGTGGAATTTTTAGGAGGAAGCTCGAGCCTGATTTTAGGTTCTGAAGAGCTTGCAGGTTCGTTTCTAAATGAAACAATTTACAAATATTCTTTACAGCACGGGATAAGGTGGTTGTGTCCCGAAACTATAAAATATCGAAGCTTATTGAATATTGACGAAGATGCAAACGTTTTCTGGTCAGAATCATCGGAAGCTTTCCTTGAAATACCGAGGGAAATTTTCTATCAAACGTTAGGCAAAAAAATCTTTTTCGGCGGCGATATCGTATTTGTGAAGGGCGTGACAAGTGAATTGGTTGAAAAATTTAACAATCAAAATTCAGATGGATATAAAGAAAGATATAAAAAATATATCGAACAAATGATTATGCGTAATAACGAGTTAGATATTGAGTATGAAGAATACGAAGATGAATACCCCAATTTTGATGAGTTTGGGAATATAAACAAAATTTCTTGGCTAAGTGATTATGCAATGTATGCCGATAATTTTTCAAAGAGACATAATGTAGATGTATTTTTGAATTTGGAGTGGAACAGCCCGAAATCACATTTACCATCGCTATTTCTAGGATTATTTGACCGAATCTATAAATTTAGAAGAATTGGAAAAAAAACAATGCGGGCAATACAAGTTAAATAATGAACCGGATTATATATAAAAATTACGATTTAGCCAATATTTTGCATATTACGTGCGAAGATGAACACCGATTACGCGCGAACGGTTGATCCGCAATTTTGGTGCAAACGGCTGATTTTACACAGACCTTTACCTTTTTCAATTTGAGAAATTCTCAAGTTTTGTGAGCCTAGAATTGATGGATAACTCTGGCTTTTAGGAGGTCAAAGTTTGCTCGCCCATACATTGCTCGTTTGATAAATTTCAAGCGGTTCACTTGACCTTCGACCTGTCCGTTACTCCATTCTTCAGATAAGGCATTTTTAACTGCTTCGTTATCCCGTCTCAAACCTCTGGCAAAATTCAAAAATTCCGTCAGCGATCTATTTTGGACTTCTTGATGCCATTGTTCGTATTTATCAACCTGTTTTTCTCTGACCATCGTTCGGAATTTGTTTAATAATGTCAGCCCTTGTCTGATTTCATCCGAATTCTCAATAATTTTTTGTTTGAACTCCTTTTCTTCATCCTTTAACTTATCTTCTGATTTCAACAACAGCCAGACGATTTGTTTAACGGACGGCAATTTAGGCGGCGCCGTTCTAATGAATCTAATGTTTTGAGTAGTTGTAGTTTTCCATTGACAAGTCAATCGTCGCACTGTCACATCGCTTCCTTTGTAACCCTGCAGTTTGATTTCGCGACAAAGCTGTTTAGAATTTTGACAGCCTTCTTCCCAACGCTTTTTGAGATATTCGATAAACGGTTTCAATAATCGGCTCCCCGTTTCGCGTTTGGTCTTTTCAAATTCTTCTGCCCGGTAGCATCTGGCAACAGTCGTATGATGCCGACTTATTTGCATTCTGATTTGATTGATGGTCAAGCCTTTTTCCTGCAATTGTTTAACGATTTCAAATATTTTAAGTTTCTCTAAATAGAACGGAGTTAGTTCATTAGCCTTTTCGGTAAGTTTGGCTTTGATTTCTTCACCTGGTAGTGTCCTAATAATGTGTTGCTAGGCAAAATAAGTTCTGGCAACGCATTTTTACTTGTGATAATCTTACGATTATGCAAAACCGCTCAAGCAAAAATAAACGAAGCAAAGATGAGAATATTTTAGCAAAAAATCTCATTGATGACATTATCGAAGAAACCGAAAGCGAAGATTTCGACAAAGAGCCGCCGAAAAAGAATCCGGCGGCGGTCGCATTAGGTCGTTTAGGCGGCAAAAAAGGCGGTAAGGCTCGCGCCGAAGCCTTGACCGCCGAAGAACGAAGCGCGATTGCTAAGAAAGCCGCAAAAGTGCGTTGGAATAGAGAAAAAGAGTAAGATATATTCCACCATTCAATAATGTTGTATATTTCATATACGATTGGTTATACAAAACAACCATAAACAACTATTTAATGTAATTTTTATAAACAAATTAAGTTTTTTTCTATAAACACATTGTAAAAACAAAAAGCGACAGAAGCCCTATAAATACTATAAAATGATAAAATCTTTAATAAACGAAATCGCGTTTATTAAAGATTTTTGCGTTAAAGAACACGAAAAATATATTTTCTCTCTTGTTTTAAAAATTCAACTATGCCAAGATAACTATTAAGAAAAGGAAAGAGCATCAGATTTCGTGATTTAACTGACAGGAAAAACCAAAATCTGATGCTCTTATTATGGTAAAATAATTACCTTGAAATTATTACCAATCTTACCATACTCTTTTCCCAAAATCAATTTAAAAATCAGAAAAATTTGTAGGTAGGAGTGTGTTTAAAATGACTTGGGTAGAAGAAAACGAAATTAACAAAAACGCGGAAAATATCAAGCTTAACGATCCGCTAAATGTGGAAGAAATTGCAAATGCCTTTTTTAATGAGAGCAATCCATTCAATGAGAAAAAAGTTGAGGAATTGCAAACGGCACAGGTAGAAAACGAAGATGAAGATGAAGATGAATACAGCGAAGATGACATAGAGAATAACACTACTATAAGAACTGTCGAAAGAGTTCCTAGAGGCAGTAAGCCGCCAAAATTAACCTTAAAAGAAGCGGTTGAAATTACATTAAAATTGTATGAGGATGCGGGAGGGATGGTAAATTTAGATGTGTTATCGAAATTTACAGAAAATTCGCCGTCCAGTTCGACATTCAAAAATAAATTATCAGCTTTGAAAAAATTTAATTTGATCGAAGATAAAGCCGATTCTCTTACTTTAACGGACACGGCAAGGTTGATTGTTGCACCAAAGACACCTGAAGAAAAACTAATAAATCTTAAAACGGCATTTTTAGGCTACCGGCGTTTTGAAAAAATTTATAGCCAGTTCGCGGGGAAAATTCTGCCCCAAGATGAATTTTTGAAAAATATTTTTGCGGAAGTAGTTCCAAAGAGTTTTGCAAAAAAATGGATGGAAAATTTTAAGATTTCAGCGGAATTTGCAGGCTTATTTTCTAAACGGCAGGATGGGCGAATACAAGTTCTGGAAGGTATTGGTGAAATGTCGGATGAGAAAAAAACTGAAGAGGTTGAAGAAAAGCCGGATTCTGACAAAGCCGAACTAACAGAAATTGCCGTCAATACCGATGAACCAGAAAACGTTCAAAATATCGAAACCACAAACGCAATTCGCAAGATATTCTTGAAAGAAAGTAAAAAGTCCATTTTGGTAAGCACCGATGCCACAATGTTTGAGATCAAAACAGGCAAAGATATGAATTTCGTCCTTAAACTTATTGAACTTTTTGACCAATATGAGAATGGTGAAGAAGCAAAACCAATTCAATCAACCTCAAATAATGCGGCAGAGTAATTTTTACCTATGGAAGGAAGAAACAAAAAAACACTTGATTTAGATTCGCTTATGCTTCATTTTGGCGAAATGTCTGTAGATGAAATTAAAGAAGCTGGACGCAAACTGTTTTCAAAAATTTTCTTAAAAGATGGAGCGAAAGGGTACTTTTATACGCACGACGATGAAAGCATCGTTATATACAGCGACAGGTTCGACCACGCTTTCTTTAATGAAAATGGTAAGAAAGAAATAGATGTGGC
Source organism: Pyrinomonadaceae bacterium (assembly GCA_041744535.1). Taxonomy (GTDB): domain Bacteria; phylum Acidobacteriota; class Blastocatellia; order Pyrinomonadales; family Pyrinomonadaceae; genus Aridibacter. The sequence goes on along the minus strand of JBGTKR010000491.1, from coordinate 38,062 downwards.
TAGAGTAAAGCGAATGCGATGGGTAAAATGCTTTGTATCAGGTAGTGTACCAAGCTCAGAGTGTTGGGAAAAAACAGTTAGCGGCATTGTTAAGCGGTATTATTTGTCTTTTAACAAACCGTACATTGTGTGCCTAAATCGCAAAACAAGCGGATGGACGTTTAAGACTGCGTTTCCTACAACTCAAAAATACCTAGCAACTAATGTTACTAAGGACGCAACGTTAATAAAGAGATTTAAATGAAAAATGCCCTTGATTGTATCTTGGCTCAAGGGCGCGCTCATTTCCATTGTTAATGGAGCTGCTTTTACAAAACCTTTTTCGGCACAGGGCATCCGTGACGGTAAAAGCATCTTTTACAGAATAACAAACATTACAAGTTTGTCAAGTAAAATTTGGCTTTTTCAATTCATCAACTCTCAAAACAGCATACTTTTGTGTTGTTTTTGTGTATTTTATGCTTGCTTTATCCTTACCGAACAAGCATAATACACATTACAGCAACACAAAAAAGGAATAAAAATTATGAATTGTCCATATTGCAACGGCTTACCAAAGAAAAACGGAAAAGATAGAGATGGCAACCAAAGATTTATGTGTAAGGAATGCGGAAAAACTTACATTGAAAAACTCGACAAACCGCTTGATGAAATGCGCCTTGAGAGAGATAAAGCAATTCTTTGTTTGAAATTATTAGTTGAGGGCAATTCAATCCGTTCAACCGAACGAATCGCAAATGTTCACCGCGATACTATTTTAAGACTTCTCGAAAAAGTCGGTAAGAAATGCGAAAAACTGCATTATGATTTGGTTCAAGGTATGCCGATCAATAATCTGGAAGCTGACGAAATTTGGGCGTTTGTCGGAATGAAGCAAAAAACGGCAAATAAGCAAGGTTTGGATGAAAACGATAAAGTCGGAAGCACTTACACTTTTACGAGTATTGAAGGCAATTCCAAAATGATTGTTGCTTGGCATCTCGGCAAACGCACCGAACAAGACGCGCTTATTTTCCTAGAAAAAATTTATGAAATCTCGAAAGACACAAACGGTCGTTTTCAAATGTCCACAGACGGTTGGCGCGGCTACGATCACACGGTAAACGAAGTTTTGCCGCAAGCTGACTACGGACAAGTTATAAAGATTTACGGTCAACCGAATCCCGAACAAGTGAGATATTCAGGAAGTGAAGTTATTGAAATCAAAAAAAGAATTGTTGCCGGAAATCCGAACTTGGATTCAATTTCGACAAGCTATGTTGAAAGACAAAATCTTACAATGAGAATGTCAATGCGTAGAATGACGCGCCTTACAAACGGCTTTTCTAAAAAGTTTGAAAACTTAGGTTATGCCATTGCTCTGCATTTCGCTTATTATAATTATTGCCGAGTTCACAAAACTTTAAGATGCACTCCGGCGATGGCGGCTGACATCACAAAGTCAGTTTGGGAAATTGAAGATTTATACGATAAATTAACGCAATATAGCGATCACTAAATAATAAACAAAGAGGAAAAACAATGGCACTTAGTAATGAAGATAAAGAAGAAATCAGACAAATAATACACGAAGAAATAGATGCAATTCTACATACAGCAACTGAAATGCAAGGTGATTCAGAAGAACGACACCAATTTGCAAGCTATATTCGCTCACATCTTGCAAATAGCCTAAGAGCAAGAATAAGTGACACCAAAAATAAGTAGCAACACATTATTAGGACACTACCTCGCTTAGAAGTTGGTTGCGTTTGGTTTCATCAAAAAATATCAAAAGGAGCCTGTAAAACAGATTGTGTAACTGTTCATTAAAAATTAATCTAAAAAGAGAGGTAAATAAATGAACAAGACACAAGAAGAGAAATTGAAGCAATTAGCCGGCGAGCTGGCTAAGGATATTAAAACAGGCGAGGATTTGAGTTCTTTATCAGCCAAATTAGTCAAACTGACCGTCGAAGCTGCCATGAGAGCCGAGATGGAAAATCATCTCGGTTATCCGCCGTATTCTCCGGCAGGGCATCATACGGGAAACAGCCGTAACGGCACCACGCCGAAAATCGTCAAAGGCGATCACGGCGAAGTGCGAATCGAAACTCCGCGTGATCGGTTAGGCAGCTTTGAACCGGAGATCATTAAAAAAGGACAAACCCGGATTACCGGGATGGATGAGCAGATTCTGTGTCTGTATGCCAAAGGACTTTCGACGCGCGAGATTGTCGAAGCATTTGAAGAGATGTATGGCGCAAATGTCTCTGCCGGACTTGTTTCACAGGTGACGAATGCTGTAATCGAACAGGTCAGAGAGTGGCAGCACCGACCGCTCGACGAGGTTTATCCGATCGTTTATCTGGACTGCATCGTTTTGAAGATTCGGCAGGATAAACGGGTGATCAAAAAGTCTGTTTATCTGGCACTGGGGGTTAATTTAGACGGACAGAAAGAACTTTTGGGAATGTGGATTTCGGAAACGGAAGGCGCAAAATTCTGGCTCTCGATTCTGACCGAACTAAAGAATCGTGGACTCGAGCAGATTCTGATCGCGTGTGTTGACGGCTTGAGCGGTTTTCCCGAAGCGATCGAGGTCGAATATCCGAATGCAAAAGTTCAATTGTGCATCATTCATATGGTGAGAAATTCTCTGAGATATGTCAGTTGGAAGGATTACAAGGCGGTAACTGCCGATCTGAAAAGCATTTACAAGTCGGCTTCGGAAGAAGAGGCGCGGATTGAACTGGAGCGATTTGCCGAAAAATGGGATGAAAAATATCCGAATATCGCCAAATCGTGGAACGCCCATTGGGCAAATCTGATCACGATCTTTGACTATCCTGAGGAAATTCGTAAAGCTATTTATACGACCAATGCGATCGAGTCATTAAATTCCGTGATCAGAAAAGCGACGAAAAAGAGAAAAATATTCCCGAATGACGAATCGGCATTGAAGCTGGTCTTTTTGGCGACCCAGGCAGCATCTAAGAAATGGACGATGCCGATCAAAAACTGGAAACAGGCGATGAACCGCTTCGCCATTGAGTTCGAGGAGCAACTGGCTCCGCATTTGTAAAACGGGCAGTTACACAATCTGTTTTACAGGCTCATCAAAAGACCTTCAGCATTTTTCATTATTCTCTTCTCCTGTTTGCATATACTAACAAACTTTAAATAATCTGATTAATTATAGCCAGCAAAAGCAACGGAGGCGTAGGGCTTATTCAAAGTAGGCAATCTAAGGGAGTCATTATCAAACTCAAAGCTTTATCTATCAGAGCATCATAATATCGCCTTGCTTTGGCTATATTTTCCCAACCCCTTTTTCTTAATATTCCGATTGTTAGGTTGTTTAAGACTGCCAATACTCTTCCGCCTTTTTTACTTGTTTGACGACACGCATCTTCCTTAAAAGTTACATCCCGCCGATAATGTAAGCCGTTTTCGATTCCCCAATGCTCTCTGGTTAATTTCAATAATTCTTCGGCTGAAAACTCTTCTACACTTCCCGATGTGATCCCGTAAATCGTTTGTTCGGAAACCTTTCCTGTCTTTACTTGCTGACTCCAACGAGTAATCTTGAAGACTTGCTCCAAATAGGGAAACTCAATTTGTCCGGCAAGACGAAAACTCGTCAAGATTTCTCTTTCATCTATTCGCCCGTGTCCTTTTTCCAAACTGCTTGCTCGCTCCAGATAGCGATCCGACAGTTCTTCAAAATGTTGCTTTGCCAACTCATAAATCTTTCCTTGATTGGCTCGCAGTTTCCACAGATATTCGCCTCCGCTTGAAACTACTTTCTCGGATAATTACTGTTGAGCAAAGATCGCATCTCCCGACACTATTTTCTTTGATAACGCGGTTCGCTCTAATAATCTTTTTGCTCCCGTAATTTCATTTTCGCCGGTCTTTATCTGAGTTTGCTCAATTACCAAATTCGTTTTCTGCTCCTGCAATGCCAATAAATACAACTGCTCCGATGTTTCTTTTTCAACCGTTCCGCAAACGACTTTTCCATCTAAATTATATAATTGCCGCTCATTTGAACTCAGACTCTGAAAATACTCGGAAACCTTTTTATCGAACTGCGATGCATCTATGTTCGTGCCGATCAATCTCTGCCAGGTCGATTGCGATGGCATCTGTTTCCAATCCAAATCTAACTTTTCTTTTAATAAATCTTCCCGGTTCTTCACCCAATCAGATATTTCAGATGGGGTGTCTTGATTGCATATCGCGCGCTAAACTCAACAAAATAAGTAACAGTTGAAATTGATAACGAACTCCTTTCGGCTTTCTTTGATCTGTCATTTCAGCAAATATTGAAACAACACTTTTATTATTCTCTGCGGTTTTTGTGCTATTGTTCATAAAGACTTTCCTCTGGTTAAAATGTTATTAGCGTGACATCAAACCAATTGTGGGAAAGTCTTTTTAATTTTTCAAATATCTATTCCTACTTTGAATAAGCCCTAGTTGTTTTGCTTAAAAAATAAAATTTATTGACATAAGAATGCACCTGTAATATATTATCAACGATAAATCAGACTAAAACATAATTGTCTAAAACTTTTTATCATGTTTTTTAACTCTTATATTCCAAAATCAGGGTGATTCAAATGGATTATCGAATTAAAGAAATTTTGCTCAAAATTGATGAAAATATTTCTCAGCCAATGAAAATCAAACCGGTTTCCGAGTCAAAAGGTTTGTCCATTTCTTATTTTCAGCATTTGTTCAAAAAAGAAGTCGGAATGAGCTTCACTAACTACCTAAAAAAACGTCGACTTGAGAAAGCAAAAAAACTTTTACAAACCACCGATTTAAGCATTAAACAAATCCAAGTTAAGATAGGATACTCAGATTTATCGCATTTTTTATGCAGTTTCAAACAGACATTTCAAATAACACCTACTAAATTTCGGAAAAACTTTCGAGAATCAGATAATTTGCAAGTAAATAGCAGAATCCACTAATAAAAAAATATTGCTTAATTTCTGCACTTTGCTATATCATTATTCCCATTTCAATTAACAACCAATTAGAAGAGTTCCATTACAATGGACGCTTTAAATAGCTTTTGGCTGACTGTTGTAAAATAATTGAAAAAAGCAGATAGAGTAAGTAATGACTAGGTAAGCTATTTACAAAACTTTTGGATTTTTGCCTAACAATCAAACTTTATTCATATAGAGCTTTAAGTAGATTTTATATTTTATTCAAAAAACTCTTTTTGCCATTTTCTTTCTTTATAGAAAATTCGGATTTTAGAAAACTTAATAAGGAGAATCACTATGAAAAAAATTTTGAAAAGTTTAAAGCTTAGAGTAATGCTTTTAGCAATGTTAATCGGAATCACCTTGCAATTAGGGTTGAGTACGGATAGTTTAAGTGCATCTTGTGAAAATTGCGTCGTTTTAAGCGGGGGGCTTTGTGTCGGTTGTGTTGAATCACCGGGCGGTTTCCCAAGTTGTATTCCCATTCAAGAAACCTGTAGCTGTCATGTTACTCCAGGCACTTGTATTCTTGATTGAAACGGTTCTTAAATTATAAATTTTAATCTAAAAGAATTCCCCGTCTTTTTGCAGCGTGGGTTTCCTTATTCACCCTGTAGGGGGTAACTTCTTGTTTTTAAAAAATTCGTGGTTTTGCCGTTTGGGGCAAAATTTTCGGGCGAATACCCCGTCAGCGGGGCTAGCGGGGTAGTCCGAAAATAACGAATTTTCAAAATTTATTAAGCTTATTAGCAGGACAGATTGCTTTGGTTAAAATTATTATTTGGTGAAGAATAAAGATTTAATTTTTCGTACAAAGATTTACAATTTGTGGTCTGGTTTGCATAAATCATATTTTCGAGCTATGACTGTGTGAAAGGGAAAGTCTGCTTAGGCAAGTTCTAAGTATAATTTCCATTAAATGATAAATAAATACTAATGGGAGAAAACGTTGGCAATGTATTTATTGCGTTGATTAACGTAACGATAAATATGGGTATTCGAGTTTTAGATAAGCGTGAAATCAATGATGCCCGTCACATAATAAAAAGCCAATGGGGAAAAACTTATTCTATACTTTTCTTTGAATGTGTATAGAGGATGTCCGATACAGTTTGTTTAGTTTGTGCTGTTTCCAAGGTGAATAAGATGAAGAAAAATTTCAACATAAAAACTGCAGTTCTTTTAATTATAATTTTATTTTGTTTTGATACCATCAAAGCAAAATCCATTAAGAGCCGATTGGAAAAACCGTCTTTAGGATTTTCAGACTCGAGGATTGATACAATTCATTCCATTTCACAACAGATTTCAAATTTTAAGGATCAGAGAGTCGCGGCGATTTCGTTGGCTCAACTTGCTGATAATGTTTGGTCAAAAGATGCAGATTACGCCCGATCTTTGTTCACAATTTCCATCAGTAAGTTGTCGGTAGATAAAAAAAACGAAGAAAGAGAAATTGCACGACGGAAGAACGCTTTTCTTGAAGTTACCGCTTTAATTGCGAAAAACGATCCGATTTGGGCTAAAGATCTGATCAATGGATTTGCCGAAGAATTCGGTGGTTCGGCAAATGTCAATCTCGAAATTGCCGACAGATTATTAAAAGATGATTCAAAACGCGCCGCTGAATTTGCCGCACAGAGTCTTCAAAATGAATATACGGAGAACTTTGTCAGGTTTTTGAAAAATTTAAGACAGCAAAATGAAGCGGAAGCAAATCAATTATTTTTGCAAGTGATTTCGGTTTTTCCGCATCAACGCCGGGTTGACGCTAATCAATTTGCAATGCTTGGAACGTATCTCTTTTCCTCGCCTTTTATCAATTCACAAGATTTCCAATCTGTTTCTTTAACCAGAATCGGTAATATTATGTTTCCGAACATTGCGGTAAGTTTGCCGAATATTTCGCCTAATTTAGTGCGTGAATATATACGAAATGCTGTTATCGTAATACATCGTCCGTCAAATGAACAAAATCAAAGAGAAAGTAAATACGCTCTTGGATATTTATTGATTCCAAAAGCTCAAGAGTTTGCACCAGATTTAGTCGGTGCCATCGGCGGTGCAATGGCATCTTTGACACCAGAGATTTCTTTAGAAATGACTAACGAAGATGCATTCAAATATCATAATAAAACTAACTCCGTCACACCTTCCGAAAGAATCGAAGAAATAGAGAAAATTGCCGATTCACACACCCGTGACCAGCTATTTTTGGATATTGTCTTTCAGTCTTGGCGGCAGAACGATTTTCAAACTGCGCGAATTGCTGCGGCTAAGATCGAAAATACCAGCATTAAAAATGAATTAGAAACTCTTATTCTGTTTGGTGAAGCCAGAGTTCTTATTAAAAACGGAGAAATTCATCTTGGACAAGCTACGCAAATAGCGGAAAAACTTCCTGTTAGTTCCGAAAAGTGTTTGCTATGGCTTGGTATTGCGGCAGAAAAACAAAGTCGTAAATTACAGGCGACCGCCGAACTTAATTCGGCTCAAATGACGGCAAGTCGTTTAAATGATCAGAATACACCATTTTTGCTTTTATTTATTAGCGGACAAATGAGCGAAGACGACAATTTTCAATCCAACACGGTGTTAAATGAAGCAATAAATTCATTTAACAGATTTGAAAACCTAACACAGTCCTCGCTGATGCGTAAGATTTCGCTTGAGCCTTTGAACCTACGTTTTAATTTATCAGTAAGCGGAGTCAATCTCGATTTTCAAAAGAATTTTGAAAAAGTGATTGTTGGTAGAGAAGAGGAGGGACTTCAAATTATCGAAAGTTTGAAAAACGAATCGCTGAAAGGACAAGCCTTTGTTATTTTGGCTAAATCTCTTTTGTCGAAAGTGAAAAATAAACCAATGAAGGTTGATGAGATAGTCGTTAGAGTCGGTGAAGATGGTATTCGTAAATCAGCCGTCAAGAAAATAATGCCGGCTTATCCGAAAGAATCGCTTCAGAAAAAGAGCAAAGGTGTAGCAGTTGCCGAAATTCAATATGACGGAAACGGTGATGTTTCAGAAGTGAAAATTCTCGAATCGCCCGATTCTGCAACAGGTGAATCTGTTGCAAAAGCAATGCAACAATGGAAATTTAAACCAAGCAGAATGAATGATAAAGCAATTAGCATTCGTGGAAAAGTTACCTTTTATTTCGTCATAGATGCCAAAGGAGTCGGTCGCGTTGAAAATCCGAAACAGTTTCAATGATTCAAAATAAGAAAAACACAGATTATTTTAGAATAATAGTAAATATTTCTCTTGTAATATTGAGTTTATGTTTTATTATTCTGGTGATAAAAAGCTATTTTTTTTCTTCTTCGGACAAACCAAAAAGAAATTTTAGGGTTGGGGATCAAATAAATATTCCTGCCTTTAATTTTAAGGCAGGAAAAACTAACATTTTTTTAATTTTACATTCGTCATGTCAGTATTGTGTAAAAAGTGCTTATTTTTATGAGACTTTGTCGAAAGAAGTTTCCGATTTAGACAATACGGAATTGACTGTTTTTTCTTCTGATGCGGACTTTCAAATGAAAGAGTTTTTAATTAAGTCCAATCTTGCAAATCTCAATGTTTTTACTATTGATTTTGCACAAATCGGATTTAATGCTACACCGGTTTTGATGATTGTAAATGATGAAGGAAAAATTGAAGATATATGGGTCGGGTATCTACCGCCGAACAAAGAAAACGAAGTTAGATTAAAACTCAATATACCTTTGAAGAAAGATTCTTTTGTTGATAAAGAGAAAATCGAAAATTTACTAAAAGAAAATCCAAAACCCGTTATTATTGATGTTAGATTAAGAGATGCGTATCATCAAAAACATCTTTCCGGAGCAATTAATATTCCTATAGATGAACTCTCCATCAGAGCCGTAAATGAAGTTTCTTTGTCCGATAAAATAATTGTTCACGGATATACTGAAACAGATAGTGAGAATGCTCAGAAGATATTATTAGGACAAGGTTTTCCTATAGTTCATATCTTTAATGACATAACTTGGCTTAATCAATAAAAACTTTAAGAATCCCGCAATATTTCCAAAGCTTCCAGCGCGATTTCGCGGCCGTCAAAATGATGTTTTTCGTTGCCGTTGATCTGATAATTTTCGTGTCCTTTTCCCACAATAATTACAACATCTCCGTGTTTAGCTTTTTTTGATTGCTTGATGAATCGCGTCGCGCCTGTCGGACTTAATTAAATACAAATTGAATTTATTAAATTTATTCAAGATTTATAGAAAAAGCGTTTGAAAACGGAATTCCATTTGCCGTACTGTTTCGGCAAGAGCCGCCATTGTGAGCCGGAACGGGAAATCCACAGAACGGCTTCGAGAAAGCGGCGGCAGTCAAGTTCGGCACCAAGACGAATTTCGGGAAATGATCTTAACACGGGCAAATCTTTTGCCATTGGGCATCAGTTAGCTTAACATTCATATCATATGAATCCGGCAGTCGCGTTCCTTCTTTGCTTGTTTTACTGTTCCAGTACGCTAGTAAAAGCTATGCGCTTTCAGCGCAAGAATTTATTAAGTTTTCTTTTCTTAATCAGAAAAGAGCAATAAAGCGAATTTTATTCGCGTTCCGATTCCAAAACCTCTGCACTTGCAGTGCAGAGTGGTTTAGTTATTGCTGTCTTCATCTTTGTCCCCAACCTTTAATTTATAATTATGTCTGAATTTTTGAGACTGCCGGATCATCGGACTTTCTGGTTGATCCGGTTTATCATTATCTTTTGATACGGTTTTGCTATGGAATTAGTCAGTAATTAAAGATTCGTCCTTTCTCATAAAAAGTCTCCGTTCAAAATTGATTATATATTTACCGGGCACCGAAACTGCGAACCGGGCTATCGCAAACAATACCAATTCTGCCCCCCCATAAATCAAGAAAAATATTATTGGTAATAAATAAAATTTACCCCTGTTTTTATTCATAAAAACAACACCGGAATTTTTTTTGTAATATTTCTGCCGTTTTTGACATAACAGTATGGATAACAAATTTTGTGGAAAGGGGCGTGCGGCTGTTCAGCCGAAGATAAAGCCAGATTGACAGCCCATATTATTTGAAGAGGAAAGAGGTCTACCCGCTACAGGCTGTTTCGGCAGAAAATCCAAATCGCGGAAAACCTCCTTGAAAAATTAAAAAGATTTCCGCACCGGTTTGGAAGAAATTATAAGAATTTGCTCTGCAAAAATTAAAGGATAAGACAAAGCTATGTCAAAAAAAGCTCCTGAAAAAGTTCAGTCAAATGATGATAAAACTGTTAAAATCATTTGGGAAAGAACCAAAAGACCCGTTATTTTTGTCGTCATCTCCCTATTGGCAATGTCTCTGCTAATAAAATTGGAAGCCTGTCAGACGGATTATGGGAAACGGAAAAAATCACCAATTGTGATAACCGATGAGGATCCGCCTGATCTTAAGTATGTCAGGACAATCCCGTCTGAAAAGGTGGTCGAAAAGATTAAAAATCCAAACGGGGAACAAAAGCACGGTAGTTTAAATGAGGAGCAGATTCAAACAATTCGGCGGGGCATCCTTGAAATTCAATACCAGAACTTTAGCGGCGAAGATGAGATGATCGGAGCCTTAAACGGAGCTGTGATAAAGAGCCGCGATATAAAACTGGCGAGTCTGCAAAATAGCTTGTTTATATCATTGAGAGCTGAAAATGAAATCAGGGAAGAAAAGATGAAGGAGTTGTTTGAGATAAAACAAGCCCTGACCGAGTTTCTAGAAGATAACGTAACGGAAGTCGATATTGAAAGTTTTGTTCAGATAAAATTTCCCGAGCCGGTTAAGCCGGGTATTAAAGCTGACGGAAAACGGGCGATTCTCACCAAAATCAGAGACAAAAGCGAACAAAAAAAATATACTCCGCAAGAATTAATAATAAAATTAGATGAGGAATCTGAAACTCTCATATCGAAAAGCGAAAGAGCCAACATAACAAATGAGTACAAAAACAGAATTGAAAACGTCGCCTCTTCCTACCAGCCCATTTTCAGAAATATTTATCTGACAAAGGGAAAATGGGAAAGTTCTTTACAAATAAAAAAAGATTCGGCTTCCGCGCAGGGCAGTGAAAGCAAAACATTTTTTACCGAATTAGCAGAAGGCGGAGAGAAACTGTTTTTTGATGATAACGGAAAATTAAGTATCGCTTACAAGCTTCTCACGATAAGTCTTAATGCCGTTATTGTTTTCGCCCTGCTCTTTATAATTTTGATACCTGTCAGGCGCATCTTTTTCCTGTCGGGTTCGGCTGATACATTAACGGGAAAAGCTACGGAATTTCTGGCTTTAAAAAAGATATCCCCGCTCGCCCCGGGTATTATTCCGGCAATTTTTCCCACTTTGGTTGCGATCGGTATCGGCTCGGCGGCTGTCGTCGTCGTTGCCACTCAATTTCCAACCTCGGCGGAAGGTCTGATCTCATCTGATTACAGATCGGGGGAGACGCAAAACGCCCTCTTGAATTCGAATATCACCAGTGGCGGGAAAGGTGCCCCGAACAACAAAAACTCAGACCGTAATTTTTTTACGTTTGGGGATGATTATAACTTTAATGACCAATCGGTTCAAGCCCTGACTTTGAGCCTTAATGAGCTAAAGGGGAGTGTTAATAAATTAGAGCAGCGAATAAATAACGCTCAGTTTGGAGGGAACGTCAGAGTCCTCCTATTTCCTGGAGGTCGTTCAGTAATCGATACGTCAAACTTTGAACGCGAGGTCAACAGTCTAAGAAGTGAATTTGTTGGTCGGATCGGCGACCCGACTCCCGGAAAATCAACAACTTTGTTTAGTGGATTAGAAAAAATTACGGAAGACATCGGCGATTCGAATGCGGGACGCGATGACAGTAAATTATTCGGAAAAATAAACCGGATTTCAGATTTTCTCGGAACCGCTGATTATTACAAAAACATTAATGAGCCAAATAACGGTAACCTTCTCACCAGGCTTAATGGTTTTTCAAATGACCTTGCCAATCTTAAAAGGGTGGTTGGTTCGGCTGGAGATGACCCGGGTACCGAATCATTAGTTGGCATTAACAAATCGAACAAAGCTTTACTGGGCGAGATCAAAACAGGTACCGAGCAAATTGCACAAGATACGGTCAGTATCCAGAGAAACCAGGTCGGAAGGGACGGTAAGAATATCATCACACAGGTCAAAACACTTTTCTGGTTTGAGCAATACCTTGTTACGAACCTTGCGTATGAGTTTCTTAAGCAAGAGATGGCTAAGGAGATCAGGGAGAAAAATTTGGCGGCGGCAGAAAAGGAAAGTTACGATAAACTCTTGGCGGCATTCGAGAGCCTGTCAAAACAAGATAAAACGTTTAAGAAAAAAGAGCTTAAGAAAATATTGATAAGCGCTTCAAACGAGACCGCCTGGAAAAGATGGGATGATTTGATTCTCCGTTTGACCCGAACGCCGCGTTATTAAGATTTATAAACAAAAAAGTAAGAGGAGAGAGGATAAATTTATGACTAAAATTGGCTCGTTAAGTTGGCATGATAAATATGCCGATGAACTCGCCGATATTTTCGGAGTGCTGCTTGTTCTGAGCTTGGTCGGATTCTTACCTTTTTTTTACATCTTTGACCTGTTGCCCGGCGGATATTGGCTGACAGTATTTATAGCTTTCCCTTTTGCGGCGGGAATTCCTCTCTTTTGTCTGACGATAATTTCCGCCCGAAAAGCGTTGAATAAAATCAGGCGTGAAGATGACCGGCATGAGAAAGAAACTCGATATGTTCTGAGCGAATGGAGTATTGGGACGCTAAAGGCTATTGAAGCCCCCCTTGATTTGACCAAAGCTCTTGAAACAATTCTAGAGGAAAAAAGAGATACTAAAACTTCGATTGCCCGAAAATTGCCAAACAAAATTGAATCCAAAGGAAATTCTGCCAACGTTTCCTTTTCGGAAACATTCCGCCGGGAAGAATTGATCGCGGAATTGGAAGAAAAACTGGGCAAAGTGCGCCACGGGGAAATCAAAGAATTAGTCCTAAAATACACCCGGCGCGATTAACCCCATGGGCAATCCGACTAAAGGGATTGCCCGGGAGGCGTAATCCGGCAAATTAAAGTAATCATTTTTTTGTTTAAGCGATAAGCGTCAATTGAAAATTTGAAGTTTGTGAAAAATTACGGGTTGTTTCAAATTATTATTTTTACTGGAGTGCTCATCGCTGAAAATGATTTTCAGGTTCGTTCACCTACTGATGAACAGGGAATATTGCCGGTTTATTCCCTGAAAATTGAAAAAGCTCGGAAAAATTGGGGGGCGATCCGGATAGAGCGACAGTCTTTAGATCAAAATACTGTCCGATTTTGCCGGAGATTAATAATTAAGTGTTGAGGGATCAATACAAGCGCAAACCAAATTTTCTTAGTTTTTTCTGAGAGCAGGAAGTGCAACGCACGCAGAGGGGGCAAGATAATAATTAAAAAACATCCATGCAAATAAAAATTAACCAAAATTAATATAAGTATGGATAACGGCACATCGAAAACCTTTCGGCTGTATGCTGCATTTTCGAGGATTGGATCATTTTACAAATAATTAAGGAGCAAAAATGACAAAAAAAAGCAACAAAAGCAAAACAAAAAAAGCTGCAAAAAGTGAACCCGTAATAAAGCCGCCAATTTCCGAAAGCGAACCGGCGGAAACAGGTTTTCCTGCATATTGTTCAATCCCGATGGTTTCCGCCCCGCAATTTGCGGCGGGTCTCAACCCAGGCAGATTGGATTTAATCATTATAAACGGGAAAAAATGGGTTAATGGAACAACCCTCCATTATTATTTTTTTAATGAGGAAGGAGATGGGCGGCATGTAACGATGGCAACCGGTAAAAAGGAGTGGCGGGCGTGGAAAACGACCAAACGGGAAATGGATGTGGTGCGACAGGCTTTTGATGCATGGAAGGCAGCCGGCATCGGTCTGAATTTTAAGGAGGTCAGTTCCAGGGATGAGGCGGAAATCCGCATCGGATTTGAGCGGAAAGACGGTGCCTGGTCATTTGTCGGACGCGATATTATTGATCTCGGTCTCGGGCGCAGCGAGCGGACTATGAATTTCGGCTGGGATTTAACGAGCCATCCCGGAGAGATTGATACGGCTATCCATGAAATCGGTCACACTTTGGGTTTCCCGCACGAGCATCAAAATCCGATCGCCGGCATCGCGTGGGACGAGGAAGCCGTTTATGCCGCCCTTGCCAAACCGCCGAACAGGTGGAGCAGAGAGACGACCTTTCATAATATTATAAGAAAAATCTCGCCCGACACAGTCCAGGGATCCGAATGGGACCCGAACTCAATTATGCATTATCCGTTTGAACCGGGACTTATAAAAGAACCGGCACATTTTCACGCAAACGGAATAAGACCTGCCGGAGGACTTTCTGTTAGGGACAAATCCTGGGTCAAATCATTTTATCCACCTCTAAAAGCAGGCGGTTTCCCGAAACTCAAACCTGCGGAATCAGTAAGGCTGTCGATTGCTCCCGGCGAGCAGAAAAACTTCGAGATCGAACCCCAGGCAACCCGAAATTACGAAATCCGCACGTTCGGCGCGTCCGACACCGTGATGGTTTTATTTGAACGCGACGGCGAAAAACTTCGTTATCTTGCCGGCGATGACGATGGGGGCGAAGACCGAAATGCCTATTTGAAGGTGAAACTGTTCAGCGGGAAGAAATACGTTCTTCGCATTCGGCTTTATTACGCTGAACGAGAAGAGGAGACCGCCGTGATGATGTGGTAAAAAAATCGGAATTAAGATTAATACTCTGAGTTTTTCATAAAACCGTATTTATTTTATGGTTTTGAAAAAAAAATCTGTAATATTTTATCGGTTTTTGGCATATATCATCAGATGGCAACTTTGGGAGTGATTTTTTTTCAAAATGGAGTCAATTCATTTATTGAAAAACATCAATATATTTTCTCTCATCGCCATTTTTGTTACCCCTCAATTAAGCCTAAAGAGAAATTTCTTTTCTATAGATGAAAAATTTCTTTAAGGGGTAAATTGAAAATAAAAAGCTTTAATCCAAACCCAAAAGAGTTCAAGTAATTCAAACTGTGATTCCTGCTTAATTAAAATGTAACGTTTTTAATACCGGAATCAAAAGATAAAAAAAATTTAAGGAGATTTATGTTATGGGAACTGTTGCTAAAGTTTTTGCCAAAAATGTAAGAAGACAAACAAAGTTTTATTTTGCTCACTGGCTTCCTAGCTCAAGCATCGAGATCGGCACTGTCGGCGAGGTTGTTGACGATTACTTTTTCCGTCCCGTTTCGACGCTTGCCGATTTGGGAATAAGTTTTTCGCCCGACAAGGACATTGTTCCTGACACCAGTTCTTCGCCGATCGATCTGGTTTCGAGTAAAAGCGTCAGTCTGGCTTTCAAATTAGCCGGTGAGGTAAATCCCGCGATGCCCAATATTCCTAAAGGCAAAGCCGGTCTCGGGATAGAATTTTCTTCTGAAGGAGCTTTTATTATCAAAGCCAAAAAAACTTTCGAGCCGCGCATCAGAAATGTCGCGCGACTCGAAAAACAAATTCTTGAAGCATATAAAACCGATGTTTGGAAAAAGAACTACGCGGTTATTTATTCGATTGTTCAAGCTCCATATGCCGATATCATCGTGTCGCAATCGTCAAAATCAGGATTGGAACTCGAAGCCCAAGCCAGCGGACAGGTCGGTAATGTCGAACTCGGAGATGCCGGTCTGAAATTTTCAATCAAAAAACAATCGGGAACGATGCTGAATATGCTCGAATCTGAAAATGTTACGCCGCTTTTTCAGCTGGTCGGCATAAAACGAAAATGGTTTAGCACTTCGGTCGGACCGCTAAAATCGATCAGACCGTTTTCCTTGACTGCTGATGATAAGGATGAAGAGGCGGAGGAATCTCTTTACATAGATGTGCTCAAATATGATGAAAAATAACGAAGAAAGCGAAATTTATCAAGAAAAAGATCAAAATGCCGCGGAACCGGTGCAATATCTTGAAACGGATGTGAGTAAAGAGCCGGAAGAAGGCATTGCTTTATGTCTTTCGGGCGGCGGCTACCGGGCGATGCTTTTTCACGCCGGTGTTCTCTGGCGGCTCAATGAGATCGGCTGGCTTCCCAAAATAAACCGCATTTCGAGTGTTTCAGGCGGTTCGATCACTGCCGGACTTTTGGCTTTAAAGTGGGAGGAACTCGATTTTCATGACGGAGTTGCTCAAAATTTTGAGCAACTGATCGTCTCTCCGATAAAGAACCTGGCATCCCGGACGATTGATGTCTCCTCGGTCGCACTCGGAGCGTTATGGTTCGGCAGCATCAGCGATAAGGTTGCCGACGCATACCGGAAATATCTCTTTGGAGACAGCACTTTGCAGGACATTGTGGACGAAGTGCCGGGTCAGTCTCCGCGGTTTGTCTTCAATGCGACGAATGTCCAATCGGGCGTTCTGTGGCGGTTTATGAAACCTTATATGAGGGATTACCGGGTCGGCGAAGTCAAAAATCCGAAGATCGATCTGGCGGTCGCCGTCGCTGCCTCGTCCGCTTTCCCGCCGGTTCTCTCGCCGATGGAACTCGATCTGGACCCGGCGGATTTTACGCCCGGCAGCGGAACCGATTTGCAGGGGGATGAATTCCGCACGCAGGTTGTTCTGACCGACGGAGGGGTGTATGACAATCTAGGGCTTGAAACCGCCTGGAAACGATATAAAACGATTTTGATCAGTGATGCCGGTGGAGGTTTTTCCGCGGAAGCCGATCCGCACAGAGATTGGGTCAGGCATTCCGTGCGGATTTTGATGACAATCGACAATCAGGTCAGGAGCCTCAGAAAACGTCAGGCGGTCGAGGCTTTTATTGCAGGAATCAGACAAGGAACCTACTGGACGATCAGCGCGGATGCGGCACTGGATTATAAAATAGAAACACCGCTCGATTGCCCGTTCGATAAAACTACTCTTCTTGCCCAAGTTGACACCCGGCTTAAAAAGCTCGATCAGGCAACGCAGGAAAGATTAATCAATTGGGGATATGCCGTCTCTGATCTCGGTATGCGGCAGTATGTCAATAGTTCAATTTCGGAACCTTCAAAATTCCTGTTCCCATTAGTCGGAGTCGGATAAGTTGAAGAGAGATTCTGAGTATTTTTATAAATTAACTAAATTTTATTGGGAGACCTATCGTGAGATCAAGACCACTACCCCGCACCCGAAAATTAACGATTATTGCCCAGGATCCAAGCATAATCAATAAGAAAACTCAAAGTATTCTTGTAACCCAAGTCGAGATCCCCGCGGAGGAATTAGCCCCGGGACCTCGCGGTTATCGCGTTCACGTCGTTGATTATGACACCTCGACCGGAACGCTCTATCAACCGCAACCATATGAGCCGCCGCAGGAGGACGGCTGCTACATTGACCCTTTTGCCGCATATGCCGAGGACGGACGTATTGAGGAGTTGCTTGATGAGCCGGGTTTTCACGCCCAAAATGTTTATGCGATCGTGATGAGAACGCTGGCACGATTCGAGTTCGCCCTGGGCAGAAGAATCAGTTGGGGATTTGACGGTCACCAGATTTACGTTGCCCCCCACGCTTTTGGCGATGCCAATGCCTTTTATTCCAAACGCGACCAGGCTTTGGCTTTCGGTTATTTTCGCGTGCCGTCGGAAACCGATGTTTCGGGTGTGGTTTTCACCTGTTTGTCGCACGATGTGGTTGCCCACGAAACAACCCACGCTATTTTAGACGGTTTACGTGAACGTTACACTGCCCCATCTTCACCCGAGCAAGCCGGTTTTCATGAGGGCTTCGCGGATGTCGTCGCACTACTTTCGGTTTTTTCATTAAAAGACGTTGTCAAAAACCTTTTGCTTAATGTCAATATGGAAAAGATTGCCGGATTTGAAATTAAGGAAAATAATGTTCCGGTCGAGTTTCTAACCGAGGATTATCTGAAAAGTACGACCTTGCTGGGACTGGCAGAACAGATGGGACAAGAACTTTCGGGAATTCGCGGTAGTGCGTTGAGGCGTTCCGCCGTGTTGCCGACTTTAGATGAATTGCCGCGCGTGAACACCAAAAAACCCGTTCCTTACTTGCAGCAGGGGGCTTTTCAGGAACCGCATAAATGCGGCGAACTTCTTGTTGCCGCGCTGATGAACGCCTTTTTAAAAGTATGGCTCAGACGAATGGAGAGATTTACCCGGGGACGACAGGAAATTGACGCTTCGATTGTCGTCGATGAAGGCGCGGAAGCGGCAGATCATCTGCTGACGATAGCGATTCGCGCCCTCGATTACATGCCGCCGACCGATATTCGCTTTCATGATTATCTGAGTGCTTTGCTGACATCTGACCGCGAAACCGTGCCGGATGATTCGCGGTATGGCTACCGGCAGATCTTACGCGATAGTTTTGCCTCCTACGGCATCGAACCAGCTCCGGGGTCTTCCATCACTGAGGGATTCTGGCGGATGACCAATAGGGACTTTTGTTACGATCGCACACATTTTGATTCCCTTTTACGCGACCCGAACGAAATCTTTCGCTTTATCTGGGATAACCGAGCCGATCTGAATTTGGAAACCGAGCAGGACTACTTCGGTAAAGCTTATATGAAAGTTCAATCCGTGCGCCCCTGTTTGCGCGTCGGTCCCGACGGTTTTGTTGTCCGCGAAACGGTTGCCGAATATGTTCAAATGACGACTTTACGAGCCGATGAACTGCCGCCGCTCGGCATTAATATCCCGCCGGAAATTCCCGACGATGTGGAAATTACGCTCTACGGGGGAGGGACTCTTATCTTTGATGAATACGGGAAGTTAAAATATCATATTGCGAATAGTATTTTTAGCCGTACCCACCAGCCTAAGCGGATTAAGTATCTCTGGCAATATGGTTATCTCGGCAACCCGGATTATACGGAAAACGCTTTTTCGCGGATGCACCTGAACCGAGTGCTCAACCGTAAAATTGATGAAACGGAGGGATTTTAGAGATGTCAAATCAGCCTGATAAAATTGAACTGTACTCATATAATGTCTATTTCGGCGACTGTTTTCTGATTATCTTCAAATATGATGACGGCGTCCAAAGAAGCGTTTTAATTGATTTTGGCAGTATGGGTAAAGGCAAACATAAAAAAGATGGCGAATCAGAAGTAAATGAAATTGAAGAAAAAAATAAGGATACAACCGGGCAGAGATTGCTGAAAATTGCGGAACATATCAAAGCAACATCTAACGGAAAGCTCGATATCGTCGTGGCGACGCATCGCCACAAAGATCATATTTACGGGTTCGGTTTAAAGGAAGCGGGAAAAATAATTATGGATTGTCACCCCACGATTGTCATCCAGCCCTGGACGGAAAACCCGGATGACAATCGTGATTTAAATGTGAAGAAATCCTTTTTGAATCAGCTTGATTTCAAAACGGAGGGATCTAAGAATTTCGCGGCGATGTTAAACGATATGCAGTTTGTTGCCGCCTCGATCGAAGCTGAAATCAAGAATCTTTCCAATACCAATAAATTTACCAAAACGATTGATAATCAGCTGACCGAACAAATTATTTTTGCCGCCGATGATAACCAGATAAAGAATCGGGCGGCGGTCGACAACCTGCAAAAGATGGGCGAGAATCATTATGTTAATTTCGGTTATGACAAAATCGATTGGGAAACGATCTTGCCGGGAGTAAAAGTTCATGTGCTGGGACCGCCGAGTTTGGAACAAAGCGATAAAATTACCCGCGCGACGAAAACAAGTGATGAATTCTGGTCTTTGCAGGCAATGACCAAGAATTTTTGGGCGACCCAGGCAGCAACAAGTAACCTGACAAAAGGGCATATTGAAGGCAAGACGCTCCTTTTTGCCAAAGATAAAGTTCTTGATGAGGAATTCGTACCACCGAACGTCCGCTGGTTTGTCCGTCAACTTCGTTCGCTCAGAGCCAATCAACTGCTTGAGATCGTTCGATTTGTTGACAACGCGCTAAATAATACCAGCGTTATTCTTTTAATCGAAGTCGGAGACGAGAAACTGCTTTTCCCCGGAGATGCCCAAATTGAGAACTGGCAATACCTTCTGGATCAAGCCAAAACGGATGAGAAATTACGAAACCTATTACGCGGTACTACTCTTTACAAAGTTGGGCATCACGGCAGCCGTAACGCCACGCCCAAGTCAATCTGGCACGGTTTTGAAAAGAAAACCGAACAAGGTGAGAAAGCCGAAAAGATGAAAACAGTAATTTCAACTATGAAGGGAAAGCACGGTAAATCCGAGGAAACGGAAGTGCCGTTACCGAAAATGGTTGAAGAAATGAAGGCGCAGACAAATTATTATTCCACAGAGGAAATTGAAGAAGGGTTTTTTGAATTAATTGAGATAATACTTGATGAGTAAAATCCTTTAACCAGTATTAAACAAAAAACCGTCCGCGACAAGTAAATTTTTTATAATTTGAAACTGGGTATCCGGAAAAAAAGAGCGTCACATTATTTAGTTGGTTGAAGAGGAAGAAAATTTGCCTAAACCAATTTTAGTAAAATCTCCTGTTGGTTAAGTCGGGTTTTAATCCTATAGCAAATTATAGCAAATTGGTTTATCCGCAGTCTTGCTCTACCTTTATTACGTGCATCTTGGCGCTGCTGCTGCGGGTCTATATTTTAAACCAGCCTGTTTTGATAATGGTTAAAGAAGATACAGTAACACGGGAAAGCTTTCACTCCCTTCTCGGATGGCTTGACCTGGATCAGGAAACTGCCGGGCAAAAATACGAAAAAATCCGTCAGCGGTTGATTCGTGTTTTTGCCGGTCGCGGTTGTTTCGAAGCAGAGGAGTTGGCGGACGAAACAATCAGCCGCGTTGCACTAAAATTGTCGCATATCGTTGACAGCTACACCGGCGAGCCGGGATTTTATTTTTATGGGGTGGCAAATAAAATCTATCTCGAATGGCTCAGAAAGCAGAAAAGACTGAAAAAAATGGAACCGTCCATCATACACCATCAGAATACCGAAACAGATTCAGAAATTGAATACAAATGCTTGGAAGATTGTATGAAAACTCTGCCCGAGCGGCAGCGAGAATTTATAATTGAGTATTACCAGGGCGAAAAAAGTGTAAAAATCCGGCACCGGAAACAAATGAGAAAAAACTTGGGAATCAGTGAAACTGCCTTCCAGGTCAAAGCCTCACGGATCCGCCGCAGCCTAAAGAAATGCGTGATCGGATGCGTTGCAGAAAATGGGGCATGAGAGGTTTTTTTAATTTTGGTCATTATGTTATGAAGAAGGGTGAAGAGGAGATAAAAGATGATTTGGATGAGCAATCGGCGATCAGGGACTACCTGCTGGGAAACCTGGCTGATGAAACGAAAATGCGCCAATTCGAAGAAAAAATTATGGTTGATGATGATTTCAATGAAAAAATATCCGTCGCCGAAGACGAATTGATTGAAAATTATCTGGACGGCGATCTCACTCAGTCGCAACGGGAGCATTTTCTCAGATTTTTTCTGATTCTTCCCGAACGTCAGGAAAAACTTCAGCTCATCCGAAATTTGCAAAAATATGCCGGCAAAAATAAAACGCAAAACCTAAAAGAACCGGTTCAAGAAAAAAGAGCGGGTTTTTTCTGGCGGCAGCTGTTTTCTACGGCGACTGTCCGGTTCGCCGCCGTAATTCTGATTGCGGGATTTCTCGTCTTAGGCGTTTGGCGGGTAGCGTTTTATCAATCGGATGTTGACCGGGGAATTGCCCAGCTTCGCCTTGCCTACCGCGGGCAGCGCCCCGTCGAGCCGCGCCTTTCGGTGAATTTTGATTACGCTCCGATGTCGGAAACCCGCGGCTCCGACCCTGCTGCCGCGGATCAGCGGGCATATCGCCGCGCCGAACGGTTTCTGCTGGACGCGACCTTAAATGAAACGGACGCGCAAGCCCATCACGCGCTCGGGCTATTGTTTTTAGCGGACAAAAAATTCGATGAGGCATTAAAAGAATTTAACCTCGCCCTAACGCTGGCACCGGATAATGCCGCGCTCCACAGCGACATCGGTGCCACTCTTCTGGAGAAATCCAAACTAGAGGAGGCGGACAAAAAATTTGACGAGAGCTTGGTAAATAAGGCAAAAAGTCTTGAAGCCTTCAACCGGGCTTTAGAAATTAATGACTCGCTGCCCGAAGCACTTTTCAACCGGGCTTTAATTTTGCAAAAAATGGGACTTGCTCAGCAGGCACGAGAAGCTTGGCAGAAATATCTGGAAAAAGACTCTTTCTCGCCCTGGGCGGACGAGGCTCGTAATAATTTAAAACTGCTCGAATTCAACCGGCAACAGAGCAAAACCCCGCAACAACTTCTGCAGGATTTTTTTTCTGCCTACCACAACGCGGATGATGAAACGGCTTACCGGATTGTCAGTCGAAATCGGGAGATGATAACCGGAAAATTGATCCCGCAACAGCTTATTTTTTTATTTTTGGAAGCTGAAGGCACTGATAAACCGAAGTATTTATCGGCGATGACGTATATCGGAGAACTTGAAAAAAACAGGTCGCGTGATCTGTTTTTTTTAGATATCGCAAAGTTTTACGCTGCCGCGACACCCTCTCAGATGGTCGATCTCAAAGAGGCAAATAATTCAGTCCGCCAAGGATATGAACAAATCGGGCTAAACAATCACCAGAAGGCGCTTGCCGAGTTTACCCGCGCCCGTGCTCTTTTTGAAAAATCTAAAAATATCTGGGAAGCCCGGTTTTGCGATTACTGGATCGGGTATTCTCTAAACCGGCTCAACCAGATTGATAACAGTACGCGGATTCTTCAGGAATTATCCGATTTTTGTGAAAGCAATAAATACTACTGGCTGGCTTCGCACGTTTTCGGCTGGCTCGCAAACAATGGGGTGATTTCAAAAGATTTGTCCGGGGCTATTGAATATAACCGGAAAGCGATTGAGTATTCCGGGCAGGTTTTTGATCTTTTTAACGAGCAAAAATCTCTTTTGCAGCAAGCCGACGTTTATCGGCGGCTTGGCGACAATAATGAGGCTCTCGTTTTTGCCCAAAAAGGTCTTTTTTTAGCCGCTTTTCCGGAATCCAGCGACCGCCAAAAATGGAGAGATTTCTACGCCGTATCAGGCATATTTCTGGCAATGAAATTATATGATGCGGCAATAACTTACAGAAATGAATCTTTGATATTGGCGAAAGCCCTGCGGGTAGATTCGTTCGTTTACTCATCGTATATAGACCTGGGACTCATTTACGGGACTCAGGGGAAATATGAGGAAGCTTTTAGCTCATTCGATAAGGGGCGGAAAGTGGCAGAAGAATTTACCGATGAGGCATTAAAGAAGAAAAGCAATGCTTATGCCGATTTGCAGACGGCACATATCCAGCGACAGGCAAAAGACTGTTCGCAGGCGTTACAAAATTATGAAAAAGCTCTTACTTTTTACGAAACCGGAGAATTTCAAATAAATCGCTATGAAGCTCATAAGGGACGCTTGCTCTGCTACTCCGAGACCAACGACGATTCCGGTTTTGAAGGGGAACTTCCGGTTATTTTGAGTCTTTTCCGCGAATACCGGACAAAGATTTTGGAGGAACAGAACCGGAATCTCTTTTTTGACAAGGAACAGAGCGTTTACGATATCGCTACTAATTACGAATTTGAAAAACAAAATTATGAAAGAGCTTTTGATTATTCCGAAGAATCCCGTTCGCGTTCCCTCCTGGATCTCCAAAATGCTGCTGTCGAAATTTCAAAGGAAGGGCTAAATCCTGAAATTAAATTTTCTTTAAATGTTGCCGAACCGCTAAAACTGTCTGAGATCAGGGCGATGATGCCCGAAGATGTGCAAATCATCCAGTACTCTGTCCTCGGCGATAAAACCCTGATCTGGCTGCTGACAAAAGAGGAATTCAGCGTCTATAAAACGGATATTTCCGCCCCGGCTTTGGAGGATAAAGTCAGAAAATTTTTGGCTTTGATTTCAATCAGCAATCACCCGCAAGCAAACGAGCGGGACGCTTTAGCCAGAGAACTTTACCAAATACTGATCAGCCCGGTAGAAGAAAAACTGGACGGGGGAAAAAAGGTCTGTCTGATTCCCGACAAGATATTATTTCATCTATCTGTTGCCGCCCTTATTTCACCGGGGGAGAATAGGTTTTTTATTACTAAATACAACCTGTTCCTGTCGCCAAGTGCCAATGTTTTCTTAAACAGTTCCAAAAGAGCGCGTGAGTTGTTCGAAAATACGGACGAAACCCTGCTCAGTATCGGGAATCCGTCATTTAGTCGAAAAGAGTTTGCGGATTTAGCTGATCTCGATTCGGCTGAATGGGAAGCAAGGGAGATTTCTCGGTTCTACAAAACGACGGTTCTATTGACGGGAAAGGATGCCTCAAAAAAGATGGTAAAAGAGAATTTGTCAAAAGCGGATGTGGTGCATTTTGCCGGGCATTATGTTGTCGATCAAAAAAATCCTCTATTTTCCGCCCTTGTCCTGGCGGAAAACGTACAGACGCGGGAAAAGAAGGATTCGGTTCTCGCTAATTATGAAATCTTTGAGGGAAAACTTTCAGATACACAACTCATTGTTCTTTCAGCTTGTGAAACCGGGGTCGAACGCTTTTATGAGGGTGAGGGAATGATTGGAGCAGCCCGGACTTTTTTGGCTTTAGGAGTTCCGGTTATTGTCGCCAGTCAGTGGAAGGTTGATTCGGATTCGACCGCGGAGCTGATGATACGTTTTCATCGCTATCGCAAACTGGAAAAGCTTTCGACGCCGGCAGCCCTGCGCCGGGCGCAGATAGATCTACTTGAAGGTGAAAATACGCAGTTTCGTAACCCGTATTACTGGGCTGCTTTTATCCCCTTCGGAGGATTTTCGGAATTTTAGTTCTAATTGAAAACAAAAAAAATACGGAGGAGAAAAAATGTCTAAAGAAACAAAATCACTAAAGGTTAATGAATTATTTTTATCCGAGTCGGCAACCGCCGAATCCTTTCCCGCCGATGCAAATGTCAGGATTTCGATAACCGGACTGGCACTTTGCCGGCTGGCGACCGATATTTCGGAAATAAAATTTTTAAGCCATGTGCCGCACCATGAGCTTTTCCTGGCAGTTATTCAAAAAAGGCGCGGTTCAAATGTACCGATTCTTTACCACATTGCCAAAATTGTTTTGGGACAAAAGATTTCTGTCAAGGCGAATAATTCAACATCCTTCGGTAGCATCGAAGCCCCGATCAGCCCCGACGAACATCATTTAAGTAAGATGCTGAATCTGCCTATATTACATAGAAAGGGACTTGTTCCTAAAAATCCGCCGCCGCCCTCGCCTCCCATCGTTCTTTCTATTAGTGATTGTGCCTTTTACACGCTGGAGACAATCAAGGGTTTTCAGATAGAGGATACGGCTAATCCAGGTGCTACAGATAAGGAATTCGGCAAGATATTAGGCGGAAAAATAATGTGCGACAACGGTAGTGAAACTGAAATCAAAATTGAGGCAGCTCATGAGGCAACTCTTATTAGCGAGTTAAAACTTCCCGAGAGAGATTCCGCCGCTGAGTTTGTCTATGACATTATGTTTACCAATCACTGTACTAATAAGCCGGAATGTGAAGAGCTTATGAAAGATGACTCTGATTTTCGCTTTTATTATGATCTGCTAAAGGATCCTGATACAGAGAATAGGCAATTCAAATTAAGCAAGAATCCAAAAGGTATCGAAGTTGGAGCCTGTGTTCCGGCAATCGAATATCCTCCTGTAGAAGGATGAGTTGCGTTTGCGTGAAAGAAAACATAATTAATCTTGTCTTGATTGTTAAAGGTTCGCCCGGTCAGATTACTAAAGAAACTTTGACAATCAGTGATTTTTGACACTCTCAGTAATGTGCAAAAATCTAAGCACCTAAGCAAAAGTAATGTAATATTTTGAGCCGATTTGTAAAGGACTTTATTTAGTTCTTCGCAAAGGTTTTGGTAGGAAGTATAAGCTTTTCACGACAGTAAATCATATTTTATCTTTTTCCATAACATTTCGATCTTTTCTAAGATTAAAAGTTATAAACAGTTCTGAACGGTTATTTACCGATCTCAAGAGATACGGGTATATTATACTGCTTGAAAACTACATATTTCGGGGCAGATTCAATTTTCATTGCATGAATGCAGGTTGAGAAAACCGAGAAGCCCAAATGGTTAAGACATCAGGGCTTCTCGGTTTCAACAATTAAAGCGCTGCCACACGCGTCGAAATGTTTTTGGCAGGTCGGGGCATTATCCGAACCGCAAGGGTTCGACTCCTCCCCAATCTTGCCACGCACTCTCTCAGGGAAATATAGGCAGATTATATCATTAGAGTCAGGTTTCTCTGCAATATTATTGTTAATTTTCTCAAACCGGCTTTTTCTTTCATCCATATAAACTCATCCCTGTTAAACAAATTGTTTTGTAAAGATTTGTAAAATCAAGCCTTATAACGATGAAGTATTTGGTCTCCGCATCTATTGATGTGATAATCGTTTGCAATAATCGTAAAAGACAGGGTAGGGATGAAAAATGGCGCAAATTTTGATTGTTGACGACGAAGAAAAATTCAGACACGTCCTGAGAGAAATTCTGGAGTTTGCCGGACACGAAGTTCTGGAAGCAGGGGGCGGTGCGGAAGATCTTGAAGTTTATTTGCGATTGCAGCCTGATTTAGTAATTATCGATATAAAGATGCCGGGAAAAGACGGCATTGAAACCATTATGGAACTCCGAAGGAAATATCCCGGTGTCAGGATCATTGCCATGAGCGGAGGAGGGGTGGAAAACCCGCGTATCGAAATGGCAAAACATCTCGGAGCCGACCGCACGCTGGATAAACCTTTTTATAAGCGTGAGGTACTGGGCGCGGTGGATTCATTGATTAAAAAATGATTTCTACAAGAAGTCTCCGAAAATCTTATCTTTTATGCAAAAAAACATTTTGCACATTTCCTAACTCATTGAAAAATCTCTTACTTTTCTCAATATCGGCAAATTCTTCCTGTAATGATTTTGAAAAAACAATCATATATCAATGGAAAGAATAAATCTTTCCAAAAATAAAAATCAAAATTCTAAAAGGAGGCTGAGAAAGAGCAATGCCAAGTATCAAAGCAATTTACAAAGAAGGTAAAGATGAGTTCACGGTGATGGGTTACAACGCAGGTGACAGAAATATATTTGACAGCGCCCCCCCTTCAGAAGCGATCAAAAGGTATGCCGCGCCGCTCGGACAGTTTATGGACTCTCTGCATAATGAGGGAACGAGAAGCGCATATGCCTGTGCCGAAGCGGAGGCTCTGGCAAAACTTTTAACCCTGGCGCCTGCGACGATAGATTTCAGCGAGATCAGATTTTCCTGTCCGATCTCGGATGTTTATTTGTTGTGGGAGCCGTGCCGGAATTGTTCGGCGTGGCTGACGGCTGATGGTGGGTTTGCTGCCAGAAGAGTTTATAAACTCTCCGATAATATCATCAATTTGCTCAATCCAGTAAAAATACAAAAAGGATTCGATACCACAGATGAAAAGCAATTTCCGAAGCTAGGAAAATGATAAAAGAGATGTTGCTAATTTCTTAACTTTTTCGGATAAATTGCAGTTTTCTTTAAACAAACTCAAGCCATGCTTTTACAACGGTTTATAGAATGTTTTATTTTATTAAACCGGAAGAACTTTGAAGAAAAAAAGAAAAAGATTGCAAAAAAATCTTGACACTTGAAATTTTTCTGTGATACCGTTTTTTTCAACCGACAACAAAAAAGAGAAAAAAGTATTTTTGCGGGGAAGCATTTCTGAAAGGAAAAAAATACTTTTTTGTGAAAGAAAAAGACCGAAGTTTTACGGGGAAACGAGAACGACTTTTTATTTTTTGATTGAAGTTTTATTGATAAACTTCTTTGATCTTTTTATCAGAAAAAATTACCTTAAATTTGGATTTTTATTATGTGCACGCAGAGTTTCTGCCGCTTCACATCTTAAAAATTGCCAGCACAGCTAACTGTTTTATTTAATGTCGGATAATTTTTACAATTTAATAAAATTAAACCGGGAATCTTTTTACGGATTTCTGGTTCCGGTTATTTCTAAGCAGAAGTGTTGGCAAATAATCGAACAAATAAAAGTTTTAAGGAAAGCGGATTGTCCTATATGTATTTGAGGATGATCAGCTTTTTTTATGTCGTCGGTTACTACTTAAGGGGTTGAAAATTAATTAAAGCAAAGAAATATAAAGAATAAAGTTCTTTGATGAAAAATTGTTGATTTTACTCAGATTTGCCGCTTTTTCTGTCTTTTATAAACAGAAAAAGCCGGAATAATAATTGACGTTATCATTCCGGCAGGATCGGCTAATCTTTAGAACAGAATCGGTTCAAAAGATGCTAACCACGTTCAAGATTGCATCTTAAACCTTCCGTTCATAAAAATCAATCAGATTCAGACATTTAAACTAAAAGCCGGAGGTGTATTTTCACTTCTTCGGATATGGACCGATGTCTGTTTAACAGCCAAGAGAGAAATAATTAAAAAAATTATGTCGAAAAAGAAAAGAAGAAATGCGCTCAAAGCCGAAGCTCTGATCGAAACCGGGTTAACAGAAGGTATTAAAAATTCTGAATTCAGGGGAAAAACGAATCTAACGACTGCTTCCCAGAAAAACGAAACAACGGGAGTTATCGGAAAACTGAACCTTTCGTATCTGAAACAGCATTGGCTGGTAGTGGGGATAATTGTGTTCCTCTCGCTCGGAGCGTTTGGAGCGGGTCTGAAATATTTGGAAGACGATGCTAAAAGACAATTGCAAAACGGACAATTGACATCGGACAATAAATCCTTATTCAACCGGATAAACCCTTTTCTTCCAATGCCTTCACCGACTCCGACACCGCAATTATCGAAGGAATATTTATATGCCGGGAGCAAATTATTAGCGGTTGAGGACGCTAATGCTTCCGCCGTGCCGCCGGCTGATCTGGCGGTCTGGCGACCTTCGACCGGTGTTTGGTGGGTTCTTGGCGGACAAGGTTCACAGCAGACCACTGTTCAGTGGGGACTTTCCACAGATAAAGCGGCTCCGGGAGACTACGACGGTGACGGCAAAACCGATTTCTGTGTCTTTCGACCATCGGAAGGCAATTGGTATATTCAGCCGAGTTCCAATCCTTCCGGCTATACCGTTCTCCAGTTCGGACAAAGCGGAGATCAGCTTGCTCAAGCCGATTACGATGGCGACGGAAAAACGGACATTGCCTTTTTCCGCAGCGGAGTCTGGTATATCCAAAGAAGCACCGATTACAGCTTTTATACTGTTTCATTCGGACTTGCTTCGGACATACCTGTGGCAGCCGATTACGACGGCGATGGGAAAGCCGATATTGCTGTCTGGAGAGAGGGAAATCCGGGAACATACTACATTTTGAGAAGTAGCGACTCACAACTGCAGACGGCACAATTCGGACAAAGCGGAGATAAGCCGGTGCCGGGGGATTACGACGGCGATGGCAAGGCTGATTATGCTCTGAGAAGCGGAGCTGATTGGGATTTCCTTTATAGCTCAAATAATCAAACCCAAACAATCAGTTGGCAGCAATCAGGAGACGAAGCCGTTCAGAACGATTACGACGGAGACGGCAAAGTTGATATAGCGGTGTGGAGAGCGTCGACGGGGACGTGGTATATCAGAAACAGCGCGGATTCCTCGACGCGAATCGTGCAGTGGGGCGTGTCAGGAGATATTCCCGTTCCGGCGATTTACCGAAGATAATCAAGTCAAAATCGATTATAGAGAATTAACAAAAATCAAGAGAAAAGTTTGGCAGAAAAGGAAAGCAGAAATGAATAGATTCAAATCAAGTTTAGTGTCGGCGTTAGATCGGAAAATTTTCACGATGGTCTTTAGTTTAATTTGTTTGTTATTAGCCGGACATTCGGGTATTCAGGCACAGGATAAACATTCTCAACAAAACTTCCAGCCGGGAATTCCTTACGCGATTTCCGATATCGAATCAATTAACACGACCAATGGCAATCTGATGTTCAATTTTGGGTTCGGCAGTGTCAGAGGTCGCGGGACGGCGCAGCAGGGAATATCGTTGAAATACAACAGTAAGTTGTATGAATCTCATGTGATGACAACTCTTGATCTGAATGGAGATTTAAAGCCTCAAAAATTTATTCGCCCTGATTATGAAGGCGGATGGAAATACGACGGGGATTATGAAATAAGAGTTATTAATCGCAATGATGAACTGGATCAGCCGGT
Organism: Pyrinomonadaceae bacterium; assembly: GCA_041744535.1. GTDB lineage: Bacteria > Acidobacteriota > Blastocatellia > Pyrinomonadales > Pyrinomonadaceae > Aridibacter. The sequence goes on along the minus strand of JBGTKR010000491.1, from coordinate 7,714 downwards.
TCAAGTCGGTGGCGGATGTGAGGAACCTAATTATGCTGGAGTTTATGTTTTTAAACTTATGGTTTATTTTCCTGACGGCTCGCAACATGAATTTCGCCCGACAGGTTATTCAGACTCAATTTACAATTCAAGTGGAAATCCAACATATCTCGGAGATGGTTATTTTAATGTAAGTCCCACGGGAGAAATAAATACATTGATATGGACAACGTCTGGAGCAAGCACGATGTGTGATGGAAATCCTTCTTACAGCACATATGTTGTACCGAGTATAGATCCGAATCCGGCAATGGTTTATTACAGCACGGATGGAACTTTTATGAGGCTCGAGATTCCACAAGGTCAGACTAATATAAATCAGTGGACAATTTACATGCCTGACGGAAGTAAAGTTACAAACGGAGAATTGGATGCTCAAAGCAATGTTTTGCCGCAGAGGGTTTATGATGAAAACGGTAATTTTGTAACGAAAGGTCAGGTTACCCTGCCTGACAGCTCAACCGTAACCGGATATATTGACCAAATGGGACGTTATGTAGCTAGAAAGGCTATTTCTTCGACAGAAGATCATATTTATAAATTAGGGATTAACGGAGCGCCGATCATCTGGAAAATAAAATGGAAATATATTACGGTGATTAGACCTTATAGAACCTCGGGAGCAGGCGGCGGAATCGGAAAATGCTGTTATTCCGATCAGGTGATGGTTGCCCAACACAAAGTAATTGATGAGATAGAAACTCCGAGTCAATTAGGCGGATTGAAATATACATTTAATTATAACGGACACGAAGGACAAGTTGCATATAATCAGAATCCGAATAATCCGAACAGTTCGCCCGGTTGGGGAGACTTGATAGATGTAACTCTGCCATCTGGAGCAAAGGCGGAATATGATTATTCTCATCAAATCGCCTTCGGAACAGACGACCTGCTTCCTTTATTGGGCAAGATAAAGGAAAAAAGACTTTTATACGAAACCAATTATGACGGAAATACCCAACAGGTTACCGAAACATGGCTCTATTCAATAAGTCAGAGCGGCACAACGACAATTACCGGACCGGACGGCGGCGTAACAACACAGAAATTTTCTAATACGACAACCGATAATGACCTGAGCGGAAGAGTATATAAGGAAACCAGTCCGGGCGGAACAATTGTCGAAAGAATATGGGCAAACAATAAGGTAGGAGGTTGCCCGAGCTACGGATGCGGCTCGATGAGACGGCTGAATACATACGTCAAAACGGAGTTCACGACCATTCCCGACAATGCCGGAAATCCGTCTTTAACGGCAATCAAGGATTATGAATATGACAAAAACGGAAATGTTACAAAAATAACGGAATATGATTGGATGGCATACAGCGCAATGCCAGGTAGTTCGTCAGGCAATATAACAGGGATACCGGGCGGAGCGACCGTAAAAAGGATTACGGAAAATGTCTATTATAATCCGACGGAAGATGCCTCGAATTCGACGGCGAATAATGCCAATTCCTATTGGAATTCAACAGCGAAGAAAGTCAATAATGCGGTGAAATCAACAACTGTCAAACACGCAAACCTAACGCCGGTATCGCACACGGAAATTGTCTATGATAATGCCGATACGACGGCTAATCCGACTCAAACGCGAAAGTGGGATTCAACCAAAGCCGCAACCTTCCCAAGCCCGGACGGAAACGGCTTTCGGCTAAATTCCGGAAATGCAGTAGTTGCGTTAACTACTTACGATCAATACGGAAATCCGTTGACTATAACTGATCCGAAAGGTTATGTAACAAATCTAACTTACGGTTCAATTAACGGCTATTCAAATCTTTATCCGACACAGACTGAAAAAGCTTACCAGACATCTGTCGAGAGAACCTCGACGATGCAGTATGATTTTTACACGGGATTGGTAACATCTGCGATGGATGTCGATAATAATCTGACGAATGCGACCGAATATGATGATTTGGGTCGTCCGATAAAAAGTATCGCAGCGCAAGGAACGGCGTTGGAGATGTGGACGACAACTGAATACAACGATATTTTAAGAAGAGTTATTGTTCGAAGCGATCTTGAAACAAAGGGCGACGGGAAGAAAATTGCCGTTCAGCATTATGATGAACTAGGCAGAGTGCGGCTGTCGAGAAGAATCGAGAATGCGGCGACGGAAGACCCGACAAACGAACAGCACGGGATCAAGGTGCAGACGCGGTATAAGATGGGGAATCCTTATTCCTACACGCTGACCTCGAATCCGTATCGGGCAGCAACATCAAGCCAGGCGGCAAATGAAGATTCAATGGGCTGGACACGCTCGAAATCGATTAATACGGGCAAATATTCGGAAACGGAAAGCTTTACGGGAGCAGCATTGCCACATCCTTTCCTGACCTCAGGCTACAACACAAATTCAACAGGGAAAGTCAGAACCGATATAGATGCGGACAGAGTATTGGTTACGGATCAAGCCGGAAAGCAGAGAATCAGCAAAACGAATGCCTTGGGACAGTTGACCGATGTCTGGGAAATCACGGCAGCGGATTCGGCTACGGAAGGAATTACTTTCGGAAGTCCGCAAATTAGTCTGAACGGTTATAAAACGGGTTATGAATATGACCCTTTGAATAATCTGACAAAAGTAATTCAAGGCTCACAGACGAACAGGACATTTTCATACAGCAGTCTGTCGCGGTTGAAAACCGCATTTAACCCCGAATCGGGAACGATTTCGTATCTTTATGATAATAATGGAAATCTTACGGAGAAAACGGATGCGAGAGGAGTTAAAACCGATTACAGCTACGACGAATTGAACCGCGTAACATTAAGAGATTATTCGGATTTGACCCCGGATGTAACATATACTTACAGCACAACCGCGCCTGTAGTCGGTCAGTTGATAAAAGTGGAAAACTCGTATTCCAAGACTGAATACACGCAGTTTGATATTCTTGGCAGAGTAACGAAAAGCAAACAGACGACCGACGGCACCGCCTATAATGAGATGGAATATGTCTATAATCTGTCGGGAGGACTTGTCGAGCAGAAATATCCGTCAGGCAGAGTCGTCAAGAATATTCTAGATAATGACGGTGAGCTTTCGATTGTTCAGAGTAAAAAGAACGCGAATGCCGGATATTGGGATTATGCGAAGAATTTCACATTCACGGCAGCGGGCGCAGTCAGTTCGATGCAATTGGGTAACGGCAAATGGGAATCAGCCGTGTTTAATTCAAGACTTCAGCCAACACAGATTGCACTCGGAACAGTTCAGGGCGGTGATGATAAGCTGAAACTTAATTTTGAGTATGGAGTCTTAAATTGGGATGGTTCGGTTTTGGCGGGAACGAATAACGGCAATGTCGCCAGACAGATAATAACCACCCCGACAACCGGCTCGACTTCCGGTTTTACGGCAACGCAGTATTATACTTACGATTCATTAAACCGCATCAAAATAGCGAAGGAAAATATCCAAACGGAAGGACAATCCGTGCAATTAGGCTGGCAGCAGCAATTTGTTTATGATCGCTACGGCAACCGCACGTTTAATGAAGGAAGCGAGAGCGGGCAATATCTGACAACGACTTTGCCGAGAACCTGCGGCACTGAACCGAATTTAGTGTGTCCGGCGGATAATCCGGCGGCAGATACGACGAATAATCGGTTGAACGGCTTTACCTTTGACAATGCGGGAAATACGGAAGAAGATCCGGGCGGAAGAGAATTCACATATGACGGGGAAAACAAACAAATTCTGGTCAAGGATTCATCGGGCAACAGAATCGGAGAATATTTCTATGACGGAGATGGAAAAAGAGTCAAGAAGATAGAATTCTCGAACAATGTGGCGACACAAACAACTATCTTTGTGTACGACGCATCAGGTAAAATGGTAGCAGAATATGCGACGAATGTTGAACCGACACAGACGGCACGGGTAAGTTATTTGACATCGGATCACTTGGGAAGCCCGCGAATTACAACGGACAAAGACGGTAGAGTTTTCTCCAGACGGGATTTTATGCCGTTTGGAGAAGAATTGGATTCGACGCACACGGCACAGAGAGATGTAAATCTGAATTATGGGGAAGATGGACTGAGACAAAAATTTACCTCGTATGAACGCGATACCGAAACGGATCTGGATTTCGCTCAGGCGAGATATTACTCAAATCAGCACGGACGCTTTACAACAGTTGATCCGATAATGTTGGAGGTAAAAAGGTTAGTTGATCCACAAGCTATAAATCTTTATCTCTATACAAGAAACAATCCTCTGAAATACGTTGATCCCGATGGCGAAAAATTTAAAGGGACAGACGATCAGGAAGTTATAATTGAAAGAGAAAAAGTAAATGGTAAGAAAATATGGGTTATTAAAAGTGGTAATGCCTCAAAAGATTTACAAAAGTTGGTAAATCTAATTAACGATTCTGGAAGCAGAACAGCCTCTAATATGTTTAAGAAGTTGAACAAGCACGAAACAATGATAAATCTTGTTATTGATTCAACAACTTCGAGGACTCAAGAAGAAATTAACACAGGCTCAACGACCATTGGTCTTCACGAGCCTCATGACAAAAACGGACCCGTAACTTTTAACAGCACAACGGACAAATTTGACGGTAAAGCCGATCCTGCTGTTGATGATAAAGGAAATGTGATAAAAGGGGCTTATAGAGAAGCAACAATTACACTTTATGAGAAAAAGATGGAAGAGTTGGGATATTCTGGAGAAAGACTTAACGGTAAAATGGTAGCAGTTTTTGGACATGAAGCCAGACACGATTTAGACCCGTTGCAAGTGCAAGCTGGTCTAACTGGAACAGGTTCAAATGATATTTGGCATCCTTCAAAACAAGGGAAACCTGGAGGACCTCGAATCCCTAAAAAAGAGTCTCCACATTATTTTGGAAATAAAATTATAAGGCAAATAGAACGGAGTAAAGGTATCATAATCGACTAATTCTTGTGGTTACCTTCTTCGACAAATGTTATGAAAATAATAATTTTTAGTATCTTGATTATTGGCGTGTTTTGTTTCGGAACAGACGAAATTTTTGCTCAATGCACTTGTGAGCCGGAGTTAACTGTGCAAGAACATTTTCAACGCTCTGATGCTGTATTTGTTGGCAAAGTAATTGAGGCAAAGGAAATTCGTCAAGAAAATACCGATAGCTACGACGTTGTAATAAAGTTTGAAGTAAAACAAACTTGGAAAGAAGATTTAGAAAAATTCGTAATTGTCAAAGAACTTTCTGGAAGCACTGACGGTTTTGAGCCAAATGCGGAGTGGCTTTTATATGCGTTCAAAGGTAACGACGGAACATTACAAATTGCAAGAATCTGTTGTTCTAGAACAAAACTTCTCTCGGTAGCTACTAAACAAGGAGATTTCAAAGCCTTTAAAAATATGGGTGAAAAACCGAAGAAGATTATTGATTGCAATGTTGAATCCGCATCAATGAGCATTACTAACTAAATAAGTTTAGAAAGTAAAAAATAGTTAGAAAATACGGTTTTTCGCTTGACAGCCTTTTTCGAGAGGCTGTCTTTTTCACTTTTCGGCTTGCCTTTGCTGGCGAACGAACGCCGAAACGAACTCCACCACTTTATCCTGCTGACGACGCGGCAGATTGGAGACTTCTTCAAAAAGCTGCTGGACTTTGCCCGTCGGTCTGGCTTTCGGCTTGCTCGTTTCTCTGCCTAAAAGTTCGTCTGCCGAGACATTAAAAATCTCGGCGACTTTCAAAATAAGTTCATCGAATAAATGTTAGGAAAACAAATCGTCTGAGGTTATAATCGAAACTCGGAAACGAAAGACTTCTTTCTTTAGCTGCCGATCTTTGAAATTGGAAAATGTGATGCGGAGCGAAAACCGAGTTAATAAGAAATCTTGAATTGCACGTTCATAACCTCGTATGAACGTGATATTGAAACTGACCTCGATTTTGCTCAGGCGAGAATGTATGCAAATAAATTAGGCAGATTCACAAGTGTTGATGTAGGACCTTTCACACCAGCAGACCCACAAAATTTTAATCGTTATCCTTATGTTCAGAATAATCCACTAAAATTTAGAGACCCATCAGGAAATAATATTGAGTTGACTGGTGATCAAGCTCAAAATTTTATTGACTATTTAGAACAAAAATCTGGTCTCAAGCTCAAATATAAAGTAAAGAATGGTGTATATAGAATTACTGGCTCTAAAAAGGATAAGTCTTTTACGGGCAAGGTTAATAAGGAATTTGCAGATATAGTTAAAAAAGTAGCTGGTGCGAGTGGCACTGCTAAATTTGATGTTTCTTCAAGTATTGTTAATGGAAACAGTAGTGGTGAAACTGTCTTTATTGATGATAATAAGCCCGCTTTTAATTCAGCAACGGTAGATAGTAGCGGAAATAAAAATATCAGGGCAGGAAACCTTAATTTTACAAGTATTTATTCTGTTGATAATCAGGATACTGATTTAGCTCAGGCATTGGTTGGTCATGCTCTTATTGAAGGGTTGGATATGAGAGAGCCGGGTGCAAACTTTGATTTAGGTGAAAACGGTGGTAAATCTGCACATCAAACGGGATTGGATGTGGAAAGTAAGATTCTTGGGCAAAAAGACAAACGCTATGAACCGCCACCGCCGAATGGTCAATTAAAGGTTGGAGACACAACCCATTTTGTCTATACAAGCATTCAATATGATATTATTATCAAGGGCGATGGTTCTGCCACAATAACGAAAGTTTCTCCACCAACAGTTCAACGCCCAAAAAATTGAGGTACAAAAAATGAAACCTAGTATTAGAATATATATCTTGGCATTGACATTTGTTATTGCTTTATTTACGAATACATCATTTGTGATAGCACAAGAAAACCAGGTTGAAAACACGAACAATAAAATAATTACATTTCTTGAAACCAGTCAAGAATTGCGAGATTATTCCAAAAACAGTTTTACTAGTTCATTTAGCGGAGATTTTTGTCTAATACCTGAAGACATTCAGATTGAGTTAAGACAAAATTTCCCCCAATATGAATTTTATATTGCCAAAATGAATGTATTGATTGATCCACCTGCGAGTAAGCATGACTTAATTCTAATTACTGAAAAGCGAACTGCTGAAGTAAAAAGTTTTGTATGGGGTGATTATTGGGTAATACGTCCCTCAGGATCATTCTCAAATATACTAAAAGGTTTTCAAGCAAAATCGAAAGAAGATGCTATTAATCAAGTTAAATCTTTTGCCAAACTTCTAGTTTCGGCAAGCAAGGACAACATTGGAATTGTTGGAAATGCCAGAATAAAAAAAGGAAAGTTGAGTGTTGAACTAATACGAGGGGCGGGTGTTTTCGCTATCCTAGAAGTGGAAATAAATAAAAACTTACAGTTTGACCGTTTAACTATTACTGAACCGGATGGGAAAAAACTTAAATACTTTGTTTGAGAATATTCCTTTACAGATAAAAAAGGCGTGAGTTTCCTCACGCCTTTTGCTTTTGCTGACTGCTTTCCAAAACGGTGTCGAGAAACTGCAAGATGAAATCCTGCTTTTTCTTCGGCAGTTTCGAGGCTGTAAGAAATTTTGTGTAATTCACAATTTATAAATAAAAGGAGAATTACACTTTATGGAAATTAGAAAAGAGATACTCGATGAATTGATCAAGGATTACAAGAATCCGGAAGACCTGCTTGGTGAAGAAGGACTTT